>JAGPJJ010000132.1 GCA_018054505.1 Prevotella sp. | reverse complement strand
ATTCCTCATATATATGCTACTAAACTTTATTGTATCATATATGAGCAATTCTTTTGATGTTGCCTTGATATAGCAATGTGGAAAAATTATGTACAGTCTGTTCATTTTATTATAATGTTTTCTTCAAGCACTTCTATTATGTCAGGATGGGATTCTATGTATGATACAGCATCTGACAATAGTTTTGCGAATTTACTTTTTGAAGTAAACTCTTCACATTTACCATTGCTGTAACAAAAAGAACATTTAGTGCAACAAAATTTCATGTAGCATTTCTTGCATAAAGATGAAACTTCTGCGATTCTTTTCATAAATCCATTTGCTACCTCATTGCAATCAATATGAACACAGCCACTATTGTCAATATATCCTAACGGTGAATCCCTATTGACTTTTTCACATGGATGTATTTTTCCATTATAGCTTACGAAAAGTCGTTTTGAAAATGGAATACATGTACCAGTTGGCAAGATACTATTCTCAATACTTTCATCTACGAGTAGCTCACTCTCTTTGCTAACTGAATTATTCAACAACCTTGTAGTAAAAACCAAAATTCGATTAAAGAGTGGATTTTGAGTGATTAAACTTGGAACCAACTCTATATCCTCTGGAATTTCAAATGTTTTAAGCATAGATAGAATTCTGTTTCCATCTTTTGCATCCTCGGTAGGAACATGAAGTGGGCTAAAATTCGGCGTTGTGTTAAATTGCATCTTAAACCAATCAACAATTCCCCTTACATCACTTTTATTTGTGAAAACCGCATTATAGCGAAATGTTGCGAACCATTCTGAATATAAATTCTCAACACACTTCAAGTTCTTCATTACGATGTCAAACGAAGGATTCCCATTAGGAGTTATTCTATAAGAGTCGTTTTCCTTGTTGCCATCAAGACTAATTAGCATTTTGAATTTGTGACGTGACAAAAAATCTGCATATTTTGATAGAAGCATTGCATTTGTTGTCATTGTAAAAAACAATGAACGGTTGCGAAATTCTATACGTTCTGCATATTCTACAATTTGGCGCACTACAGCGAAATTCATCAATGGCTCACCTCCATAGAAACTGATGGCAAAAGGTTCTTTAGGTGCATTTGATAGAGGTTCTTTCTGAAAAAGAATTGCCAAATAATCAATTATGCTTTTGGCTGTTTCAAATTTCAGATTCCCCAACATACCTCTTCGGCTATCAAATGTATCATATCCTTCGCTATAGCAACAATATTCGCATCTAAGATTACAGAGTGTTGTTGTCTCAAATATGATTTGTGACAGTTTTACCAATACTCCTTGTATAGTATTCCCAGTTATATAACTATCAAATGATGAAGTATATTTATCAAGATATCCATATTGCTTTAACTGACGAAAGGTTTCGTCTCCTTCATTTCTGTCGTTTGAAATTATATCGTACACATTCTTTGATAATGGCAATATTGCCTTTTTCAAAGGACTATACAAATAATAATTTTCGTTTTGAGTTTGAAATACTATAGCTTCCATATGCGTAAAATAAGGAAAGCCAAAGTGTTAAACAATGGCTCTCCCTTAATTAGTGATTCTTTAATCAATGTTCCAACTTCCAGCAGAGGCAACATCGTCGCACATTGTAACTTCGCCTTCTCTGATGAAACACTCACAAGGACAATAACAGTTGCTAATGCGAACAACATGTTCTTTTTGTCCAACAACTCTTAATCTGTTTTTGAGTTGTTTGTTCTGCTCTTCTATAACAGACAGTTTTAAAACTCCCATAAATATTCTTTTAACCCCTTTTGTTGTGTACAAGTCAATCGCAGGGGTATTGCGTTTCGACTTGCTTGTGTATTGCTGTTAAATATTCATCCATAGGAATGTATATATCCGTGTTGGTATAAAGTGCATCAGTAAAAGTCTTTGGAAAGGCTGTATAACCGATTAATGCCCCTCGGAGCATATATCCATACTCTTTACTATCAATGCCTCTATTTTGGGCATATCGGTCAATTTGGTCAAAACCAAAAGGTTTGATAAAGAAAGCCATCAAGGATTTCAATACAACCAAGTTGGCGGGAATGCTAAATGATGAGCATTGGTTGTGCTTGTATGACCAAAATTCCCGAAGAGTGCTAAGTATTTGCTTACCTTTTTCTGTGTTAGAGCATTCTAAGCACTTATATTTGTTGGCTGATTCAACAATAAGGTTCAATACAACTTCGTCAGACAAGCCTCTTTGTTTGCACATAAGAGCTTCATTCATTATGACATCAAGAAATACTTTTTCTTCATCAGAATTCAGTACTTCAATGCTTATAGTTAAGTTCTTTAGTGAGAAACAAGAGTAATCAATGTTTCCGTTTGCCTCACCAGATACTTTTGCTTTGCCGATAAGATCATTCATAATATCACTAACACGGACAAACAAAGCTCCTAAAGTCGTATCATACATAGATGAACCAGATTCTATGTTCGTTATCTGTTGTTTTATATCTGCGATCTGCTGCTTTATGGACTTAAATTCGTAATTTTCATCTTCGTATTTTTTGATTTCTTGTTTGAGATACTTCTTACGCTCATATTCCCAAGTTCCCTTTTTGAAATATTCACGTTTTTTCCCCATTTTGATACCATTATCACGTTCTTTCTTTTTTATAGAATTAAGTTCTTCTATCCAATCAGAAATACCATCGTGACATTCCATGCTGTAAAGTTTGCTTTCTAACGCATCCTTTTGTGTTATTAAGAAATCTCTTTTGTCTGTACTATTTGCTTGTTTATTCTGAGATATTTCTTCTGCACGAGCCTTTGCCAATTTGACAATTTCAGAGAAATGTTGCATAAGAATATCAAACAAGTTTGTTCTTGTCTTAACAGTACCATTATATATCCCTTTAGCCGTTTGGATTAGAGAAATATATTTACTCTCATTTGAAACAGCGATTTCAGAAACCATAACTTGTGTATTTAATCCAGCAAATGAATTTTTTAAATCACGCAATATACACATTAGTTTTTGTTCTTGGGGATTTTTTGCAAACGCCATTGCACGAGTAAAGGCAACAATCATCCCCTTTAATCTGTCATAAATACAGTCTTGTGCAACATATTCTTGAAGTTGAAAAGATATGGCATTTGCTATTTTTCCTGTGGATATAGGCAACGCATTGCTCGTCTTTACGATAAATTCAGACTTGTACTTTTCAATACATTTTACTTCAAATAATATTTGCGACTCTGCAATAAGAGATTCCAGTAAATCTCTTGAAGAGAACAGAAAAGCAATAGCTCCCTTTTTGTAGTAGATTGTCTTATTGTATGTAAATAGAGTTTTACTATTTTTGACAGGAGCTATATTTGATTTGTCAAGAATTTCATCATTGACTTTCAAGACATAATCACCATTAATTTCCTTTGTTGACAAAATTAGATAATTAGCCCTTTCATTTGTTCCATCTAAATAACGGCTCAAATTATTTCCATATCCTCTGACTTGGTAGAAAGAGAATGGTGATATACTTTCTGAAACGAAAGATTCCAGTAAGTTCCATGAGTTTGTACTTATATAATAAAACATAGGTCTAATTATTTTCAATTTCAACTATATTTTCCTTTGAAACATCTTTCAAAAAGGATGTTCGCTTTCCTGTGTAGGAGATATACAGATTGCGTGAAGAACGAGTGCATGCCACATAAAAAGCATTTCTTTTACAAGTGTTCGCCTCATTAGCAAAAGGCACAAAGACATTATCAAATTCAGACCCTTTTGCTGCATAGTATGTCAGGATGCATGGTAGGTCATTGTTTGAAAAGTCCAATGTGTTGACAGTTCTAAACGGAACTACATTTCCAGTTCGATAATGCACTTGTGTATTTACTCCTCTTTGATTCAGAAAATCATTTACTTCACGTACATCACTCTCGTCAGGAACAAGAATTGCGACATCATCTAAATCTTCCATTTTTATTCGATTTAATATGCCTTCCAATTCTTTCTCTCTAGATGAGTATTTCGTGACAATCGGTTTGGGATAATTAGGATAGTCGCTATTGCCACCATCTTTCATGTTATTTGTCAACAAGTCCACCTTGACATCTTGAATCTGCTGAGCAACTTTAGCAATTGTCTTTGGTAGACGATAATTGTAATCCAAAGAGAGACGTTTGTAGACTAAAGTGTTAGCAATCTCATCTATTGAACTTCCTTTAAAATTCATTTGTTGCACAGAATCTCCAAATAAAGAAAGACTCTTCCCCTTATGAGGTATTATCCTTCCTTGATAGTCTGAGATGTTAAAATCTTGAGCCTCATCTATAATAAGATAATCAATTTTATCTTCTGATTGCTTATAAATTGTTCCACTTGGAATCAACTCGAACTTATTAGTATTAGTCACACTAAACCCTGATAGGTAGGGAACTTCTTTAAACCAACTAACCCTGCGTCCAAAGGCTGAGTAAAATTTGTAATCCACCCAATCTGCAAAATCTATTCCATAAGCCGTTTTGTCCTTTTCGGTACGTTCAAACTTTCTGACATTTAAATCATTTACCAGATAGAGGGTGTTCCTATTGCCTTTTTCCCAAAACACATCTCCTGTTAGGTCAAAGCCACGATGAGTCCAAGCCCATTCGTATGCAATGCGCTCTTTATCTAAACCGAGAGCCTGCATTCCATAAGCTATCATTCTTTTCAAAGCCACAGTAAAAATAACTATGGCGTAACTTCCTTTGTTCTTTGCCTGTAGTGCACGATGGATAGCAAGGTTAGTTTTTCCACTACCAGCAGCACCTTGTACAATGATATCTTCGTCTATACTTTGGACGATGATTTTTCTTTGAGAATCATCTAAGTTTGATATAAACCACTTTTCTAATCTCATGCCATTTCCATTAGAACAGCAGCTCCACTCTGTGTTGTTTGACTGATTAATGTTTTGAATACATACGAAAAAGCGCGGAGCCTGTTCTGTCACTCGTTCCACGCTATAAAGGCTCTCGCATTGCCCGACAAGTCGAAACGAGCAACGCCGAAAGCCCCACGCCAGTGTAAGTATATAGAAAGCACTCTTGACAACGAACAATAGAATCGTCCGAAGCCAATAAGGGCTGTATATAATACACCTCATGAGGCGTTCTTTGTTGCTTTGTTCTTGACTTGTCGTTGAATTTGCGAGATTCTTATAGCGTCAAAACCAAAGCGTACAAAAACGCCTTTTACCATATGTATGTCTGCCCAACCTCTGCCCAT
>JAGPJJ010000131.1 GCA_018054505.1 Prevotella sp. | reverse complement strand
ATTGCGGTGGTGTCCCACCTCTTCCCATTCCGAACAGAGAAGTTAAGCCCACTTGCGCCGATGGTACTGCAATGCAATGCGGGAGAGTAGGTAGCCGCCTTCTTTTAAACAGAAGCCTCGAAGATAGCAATATCTTTCGAGGCTTTTTTGTGTTTGTATATTTGGAGTTACAGCATAACAATTGTTATGTTGTAACTTTGGTAAATCAGATGTTTCCTATTATACTGATAGTAAGGATAGAACTATCATAATGTATTGTGTAGATTTTGTCTAGTGAAAAATAATCGATGATGATTTTATTCACTAGGCAAAATTCTTATAAGTTATCTTCTTGTAAAGATTATCTTTTTGGGTATTTTTACCCATTTACGGTTTACTGCAATTTTCAATGTGCTACCTTCTTTTTGCTCAAGTTCGTAAGTACCGTTTGGCAATTTTTTAAGTATTGCTTCAAGATCTTCACTCCCATAATCATTAGTAATAGCGAGTTTGGCTGTAACAGAGTCTTGAATATCTGCGCTTGTAAATAACCATTTTCTAGTATCTCTGTTTGCCCCGAAATATCCTGGTAGTTCACCAAATATTTCTTGATTAGGAACAGTAATGTTTTTTTTGTAAAAGTCCATGTTTATATACACTTGATATTCTCCATTGTAGATATATCCCTTGAAAACAGAGCTTTCCTGAGCATTCGCTGAAACAGTTATAAATGCTGTCAATAAAGAAATTATAATCTTTTTCATATACTGAAATTTAGTTATTGGCAAAGATAATAGTTTATATCAAGAAATGGGCGTTAATTATTACAATAAAGTCCTTAAAGTTTGCCTTTTTTGGAATTTTATATTATCTTTGTGCAACTTTTATTAGTTTTGTATGGGGAAAAAAATTAATATTCCTGATTATATATTTGAGTCTAGTTGGGAAGTCTGCAATAAGGTCGGAGGTATTTATACAGTACTTTCTACTAGAGCAAAAACTTTACAGGACGAATTTTTGGACCGCTTGATTTTCATAGGTCCTGACTGCTGGACAGTTGATAATGTTTGTCCTTATTTTACAGAAGATACCAATCTGTTTTCAGATTGGCGTATTAATGCTTATAGTTATGGACTAAAGGTTAGAGTTGGAAGATGGAATATTCCAGGTAATCCTATTGTCATTTTAGTTGATTTTTCTCCTTATTTTGAGGTTAAAAATGAAATTTACGGTAAATTATGGGAGTATTACCATGTAGATAGTCTTCATGCTTATGGAGACTATGATGAAGCATCTATGTTCTCTTATGCTGCAGGAAAAGTTGTTGAAAGTTTCTATAATTATAATATTGATAAGTCATCAAAAGTTATATATCATGGAAATGAGTGGATGGCAGGACTTGGGCTTCTATATATTAATCACGTCTTACCACAGATTGCAACGATTTTCACTACTCATGCTACAAGTATAGGTAGGAGTATTGCTGGTAACAATAAGCCTTTGTATGAGTATCTTTGGGCTTATAATGGAGACCAAATGGCTGGTGAATTAAATATGCAGAGTAAGCATTCTATAGAAAAGCAAACTGCTTTGTATGTTGATTGTTTCACAACTGTAAGTGATATAACGGCTGTGGAGTCAAAAGAATTATTGGATAAGGCCGTTGATGTTGTATTGCCAAATGGCTTTGATGATGATTTCGTGCCTATAGGTGTTGAGTATGATAAAAAGCGTGTAAATGCTCGAAAACGCCTTTTGAAAATAGCCAATGCTCTTACTGGATCTGAATATGATGATGATACTATTATAGTTTCAACTAGTGGAAGATATGAATTCCGTAATAAGGGAATAGATGTTTTCATTGATGCTATTAATCGATTGAAAACAATTGATAATCTTCAAAAAAAGATAGTTGCTTTTATCCAAGTTCCAGGATGGGTTTCTGAGCCAAGAGAAGATCTTCGTGAACGACTGAATAGCGGAGAAACTTTTGACACTCCTTTGGAGATGCCAGCAGTTACACATTGGTTACATGATATGGAAAATGATAATGTGCTGAGTATGATGCAACGACTTGGTATGCAAAATTCAATAGATGATAAAGTTAAGTTGATCTTCATTCCTTGTTATCTTAATGGTGATGATGGTATTGTCAATATGCAATACTATGATATCGTATTAGGTAATGATATATGTGTCTATCCTTCATATTATGAACCATGGGGATACACCCCGCTTGAAGCTATAGCATTTAAAGTGCCATGCATAACGACTGATTTAGCTGGTTTTGGACTTTGGGCAAATACTGTCAAAGGGGCTATTAGTACTTTGAATGAAGGTGTGGAAGTTATACACCGAACTGATTATAATTACGATCAGGTTGCAAATGATATAACATCTACAATATACAAGTTTGCATTATTATCATCTAGTGAGGTTGAAAAAATACGTAATAAAGCTCTGAGCCTTTCAAAGAAAGCTTTGTGGAGTGAGTTTATTAAGTATTATTATCAAGCATATGACATTGCTTTGCAAAAAGCATCCAATAGAGTTTGAAAGATTTTTTTGAGTTAAAATATAAATTTGAGATTTATGAAAATTAAAGCAGATTACGTTAACACTCCTCAGTGGAAGGAGTTGACTGTGAAGTCTCGACTTCCAGAGCAGTTGAAGTGCCTTGATGAACTAGCACACAATATGTGGTGGGCATGGAATTATGAGGCTAGAAACCTGTTTAAAAGTCTTGACGAGAATATTTATGAGGAATCAGTACTGAATCCTGTTTTACTTCTTGAACGACTTAGTTATGAGCGCAAAGAAGCAATTGTTAAGGACAAGGCTATCATGAAAAAAGTAAAAGAAGTGTATGCTGACTTCCGCGCTTATATGGATGCTAAGCCAGACAGCAAACGTCCTTCTGTTGCTTACTTCAGCATGGAATATGGTTTAAGTCAGGTCTTAAAAATTTATTCTGGCGGTCTTGGCATGTTGGCAGGTGATTATTTAAAAGAGGCATCAGACAGTAATGTTAATCTTTGTGCTGTAGGCTTTCTCTATCGTTACGGTTACTTTACACAGAGTTTGAGTATTGATGGACAGCAGATAGCCAAATATGATGCACAGAATTTTAACTCTTTACCTATAGAACGTCAACTTGACGAAAATGGAAATCCTCTCATTGTCGACGTTCCTTATACAAATTATTTGGTGCATGCCTATGTTTGGCGTGTTAATGTAGGTCGTATTAGTCTTTATCTTCTTGATACTGATAATGATATGAATTCAGAATTTGATAAACCTATTACCCACTCTTTATATGGTGGTGATTTTGAAAATCGTCTGAAACAAGAAATATTGTTGGGTATAGGTGGTATTCTAACGCTAAAGAAGTTAGGAATAAAGAAAGATATATATCATTGCAATGAAGGTCATGCTGCATTATGCAATCTACAGAGATTATGCGATTACGTTGAATCAGGATTGACATTTAATCAGTCTATGGAGCTTGTTCGTGCATCATCATTGTACACGGTACATACTCCAGTTCCTGCTGGTCATGATTATTTTGAGGAGTCTCTTTTTGGTAAATATATGGGCGGCTATCCAGCAAAGTTGGGATTGTCTTGGGATGAGTTTATAGGAATGGGACGTCAGAATCCTGACGATCACGGAGAGCGTTTCTGCATGTCCACATTTGCATGTAATACTTGTCAGGAAATCAATGGTGTAAGTAAATTACATGGTTGGGTAAGTCAAAAAATGTTTGCCCCATTGTGGAATGGATATTTCCCTGAAGAAAATCATGTTGGCTATGTTACAAATGGTGTTCACTTTCCAACATGGACAGCTACTGAATGGCGTAAGATATACGATAAGTATTTTGATCCAAACTTCATGAACGACCAAAGTAATGAAGAAATTTGGCACGGAATATATAATGTTTCAGATGATGAAATCTGGAAGACTCGTATGGCATTAAAACAGAAGCTAGTTGATTATATACGTGAGAAGTTTACAGAGTCATGGTTACGTAATCAGGGTGATCCAGCACGTGTTGTATCACTATTGCAGCGCATTAATCCAAATGCTTTGATGATAGGTTTCTGTCGTCGTTTTGCAACTTATAAGCGTGCACATCTTTTGTTTACAGATTTGGATCGTCTTTCAAAGTTAGTTAACGATCCTGAGCATCCTGTATTGTTCTTCTTCTCTGGTAAAGCTCATCCTGCAGATGGTGCTGGTCAAGGACTAATTAAGAGAATCTATGAAATAAGCCAACGCCCTGAATTCCTAGGTAAGATAATCTTCCTTGAGGATTATGATATGCAATTGGCACGACGTCTTGTTTCGGGTGTTGATATTTGGATGAACACGCCAACACGTCCTCTAGAAGCTTCTGGTACTTCTGGTGAAAAGGCAGAGATGAATGGTGTTGTAAACCTCTCAGTTCTTGATGGATGGTGGGTTGAAGGATATCGCAAAGGTGCAGGTTGGGCTCTTTCACAAAAACGTACTTATGAGAATCAGGCATATCAAGATCAACTTGATGCTGCAACCATCTACAGCTTGTTTGAGAATGATATTATACCTCTTTATTATAATCACAATAAGAAGGGATATAGTGAGGATTGGATAAAGGTCGTTAAAAACTCAATAGCTACAATAGCACCTCATTATACAATGAAGCGTCAGTTGGATGACTATTATGATAAGTTCTATACAAGACAGGCTATTCGTGCAAAGAAACTTGCAGATAATAACAATAGTCTTGCTAAAGAAATTGCACAATGGAAAGAAACTGTTGCTGAGCGTTGGGATTCTATAAATGTTGTAAGTAAAGATACATCTTTACTTGATAATGGTGGTGAGACTGGTGTTAAGTATTCTATTAAGTACGTAATTGACGAACAAGGACTTAATGATGCTATAGGCCTGGAACTTGTTACTTTGAAAAATGATAAGAAGAATGATGATCATCAGGTTTATGCTATCCATCAGTTTAAGATGGTTGGTCACGAAGGAAACAACTATACTTTCGAGGCTCAAGTTGAACCAGATGAAGCAGGTGCTTTCCGTAGTTGCGTTCGTATGTATCCAAAGAACGTAAATTTACCACATCGTCAGGATTTCAGCTATGTGAAATGGCTTGACTAATATAATAATTAGTAAGATTAGTATAATGCTAGTCTTACTAATAATATAGTATTATAAAAAAAGGTCGCATGGAATATCTGAACTGAACCCCAAAAGTTAGACACAATAACTTTCGGGGTTTTGCATGGAACAAAAAAGAAGGAAACATACCTATTCGGATCGTTTAAGGTATATGCACATGATTAAGGAAGGACACTCGTTTTGGTCCATCCATGTTAA
>JAGPJJ010000020.1:1556-18366 GCA_018054505.1 Prevotella sp. | reverse complement strand
AAACATTAATTGCAATTATAATGCTTTTGGTTAGCAATGCAGGATTTGCGTTGAACAATAATCGCAACGGACTTGTTGCTAAAGGTGATAGTTGTGTTACCGAGAATGACTATTTTCATGCATTAGACTATTTTCTGCAAGCACAAAAAATACGTGACACAAAAGATCTTCAGATGAAAATTGCAGACTGCTACTATTGTAGATACCAATTAAAGGAATGCGTAATGATACTTGAGAAAATAAAGGAGGATAGCTTGAGTCATGATGCTTTCAAAGAATTATATTATGCCTATGGTGCAATGGAAAAACCTACAACTCAGGAAATTTATGGTTATGCTCTTATTAGGCGTTTCCCTATGGATAGTAGAATCTTAGCTAACCTTATGCATCTGATAATAGATAATGATAAATATGGCACTCGTCAAATCCTTGCCGTAGAATTTGGTGAAAATTATTATAAAAAGGATTCAGATAATGTTGAGGTTAATCGTGCGCTTGCTCAGGCATATTTCTTTTCTCAGAAATATGATAAATCACTTAATATCTACCAAAGATTGTTGCAGGAAAATGATACCACATTCTCAGGGTTATATTATACAGGTTTATGTTATGAGTATCTTCATAACCTCGATTCTGCCAAGGTGTATCTCCAGAAAGCAGTGAACTTGTCTCCAAAAAATCCAGTAGGAATGTATCGTCTTGGGATGGTTGAGAGCCAACTCCATCAGAACTTAGAAGCAATATCTCATTTAGAAACAGCTGCTCAACTCTATCAGCCCAGTCCAACATTGATGAGACTGATCTATAAAAATTTGGGTCAGTCAGAAGCTGAACTAGGCAATAAATTGAAGGCACTTGAAGCATGGAAGAAGGCTCTTACTTATGAACCTGATGAAGATATAACATCAAGAATAAAACAGATAAGCGGCGGTAAATAATGGATATGATTAATCTTACATAGAAGAGTGGAGAAAAAGAGTTATATTACTTGAAAATAAGTGTTGTTAATTTGTCTTCACTCATTATTTCGGCAGCGACCTTCTGAATGCTTTCCGATGTAATATTATCGATGTTTGCGTATAATGATGTTATATCTTTTTCCCAACCATAATGTAGATAGCTTTTACCAAAATCAAGGGCAAAGTTTTCTTTATTGTCACATGATACTCCTATTTGCCCTTTGATCTGCTTCTTAGCTGCTTTCAACTGAGTTTCAGATAAGGGTTTGTCAATAAGCTTATCCAGTTCTTTTCTCACCAGTTTAATGCATTTCTTTACATCGTGTGGATCACAGCCGAAATATGTACCCCAGATTCCTGTGTCGCCATAGCTAACCATACTGCTTTCAACTGTGTATACCAGCCCATGGTGTTCACGCAGGCTCATGTTTAGTCTTGCGCTCATTCCTGGTCCGCCAAGGATGTTGTTTAGCAGATATAGACTCATTCTCCTGTCGTCATGAATATCGTAACTACGATTGCCTATCATGACGTGAGCTTGATGAGTGCCTTTGTCTACAACAATTGTCTGGCTTTTATATTCTGGTAAAGCTTTACTTATGTCGGGTTCTATCAAAGGTTTGCAAGGACCAAAGTCTGCAGTAGCCTTTATAAGAAGTTTTACTATGCGTTTGAAGTCAACATCTCCGTAAATGAAGAATATACTGTTTTCTGGACGATAGTATTTGCTGGTGAATCTCTTTGCGTCTGCTGTCTTGAAACCTCTCACCAGTTCTGATGTACCCAATATATTGTGTCCAAGCGGATGTCCTTTGAAGAGAACATTCTCAAATTCGTCATATATAAGGTCTGCGGGAGAATCCTTGTAACTGTCTATCTCATCGCAAATCACTTCTACTTCTTTATCTATCTCCTGTTGTGGATAAGTACTGTGGAATACGATGTCTGTAAGAATATCAATAGCTTTTGCCGTATGTTTTTTTAGTATAGCTGAATAGTAGACGGTATCTTCTTTATTTGTAAATGCGTTGAGGTCACCACCAACACTTTCCAAACAATTAATGATTTGCCAAGGGCGTCTGCGCTCAGTTCCCTTGAATGAGACATGTTCGCAGAAGTGTGCTATTCCGTCTTCTGTAGGCAGCTCGTTTCGAGTGCCTGCATTTATTTCATATCCGCAATATACAACATCAGATGTTGATGGCTGGTGAATAATGCGTAATCCATTATCAAGAGTAAAAGTATTGTATGTCATATTGTGTGCAAAGTTACTTAAAAATTTGCAGATGCCGCTGATTTCGATTATATTTGCATTCAAAATAAAAAATATACAATATAAAAATTAATGCGTAAGGTAATAGGAATTGGCGAGACAGTACTCGATATTATTTTCAAGGAAGGCCAACCGGTGAGTGCAGTTCCTGGTGGTTCAGCTTTTAATGCCATCATTTCTCTTGGTCGTTGCGGAGTAAATTCAACATTCATTAGTGAGGCTGGTAATGACCGTATTGGTGATTGCGTGATTAAATTCTTAACGGATAATGGTGTTAATGCTGATAATGTGAATATCTTCCCTGATAGCAAATCCCCTATCTCTCTTGCTTTTCTTGATGAGAATAATAATGCCGATTATATATTCTATAAGGATCATCCTCATGATCAGTTAGAGTTTGTTTATCCAGAAGTTAATCCTGATGACATTGTTATTTTTGGTTCATTCTTTGCCATTAATCCTGTTGTACGTCCACAGGTTGCTGGTTTCCTGGAATATGCTCATAACAATGGTGCTATATTATATTATGATGTAAACTTTCGTTCTCAACATAAAGACGAAATAATGAAGATTACTCCAAATCTTATTGAGAATCTTGAGTTTGCTGATATTGTGCGTGGTAGTCATGAAGACTTTGATATACTTTATAAAAAGTCTGATTCTGACAAGGTTTATAATTCAGAGATAAGTTTTTATTGCAAAAAGTTTATATGTACTCGTGGTAGCGAGCCTGTAGCAGTACGTGCAGAGAATGGCTTTGCTAAAGAATATGATGTATTGAAGACTGATACTGTAAGTACTATTGGTGCAGGAGATAATTTCAATGCCGGTTTCATCTTCGGTATGCTAAAATATAATGTTACTCATTATGATATAGAGAATGGACTTAATGAAACACAGTGGGACAATCTCATCTCTTCTGGTTTGTCTTTCTCTGCAGAATGTTGTAAGGATATATACAATTATGTAAGCTGTGAATTTGGTAATAAGATGAAACTTAAAGAATAAGTATCTTCTTCTTTTCACTTCCCTAAAATTAAACTTTATGTAATCTGCGAAATTCAGCAGGAGTGGATCCTGTGGCATGACGAAAGTAGCGGATGAAGAATGATGCGTCGGAGAAGTTGTATTCAGCGGCAATTTGTTTGATAGAGGCGTGTGATGTGCGCAAGTTCAGTTTTAGCTGCATAATCACATATTCGTCAATGACATGTTTTGCTGTAATACCTGTTTTGCGAGAAATTATTATTCCTAAATATTTCCTTGTAATGCATAGTTTTGATGCGTAATAGCTTACATCTCTTGAAAACTTATAGTCTTGTTCAAGTATAGCCATGAATGAATTAAAAAGCTCGTTTGTACGTTGACTTCCAATTTCTTCTATCGTTTTTTGCGGATTTCTATGTGTATGTTCATAAATTCCTAAAAAGAACGATTTCAACATCAACAATACAATATGGTCGGTCTCTTGATAAATAGGATTAGATAGATAAAACGCAATAGAAGTGAATAATGATTCGACAACATTTTTCACAATCTTATCATCGCTGCACTTACGGTCTGTGCGTAAAAATGTATAAACAGCATGTTCTAATTGTAGGCTCGCCTCACGTAGCATAGAATTGCTATATTCCAACACATCAACATTAAAATCTGATGTTGCATCATGAAGTTGTATACCTTCACCGGGAAATATAGTCATCACTTCACCTTTCGCCAAATCTCAATGATTAAAATTAATTTGTATACGTGCATTTCCTTTGGGACAAATAATTATGGCTCCTCCGCTTGTTATTGTTGGAGAATCAATGTATTCTTTAAATGAAGTGTTATATATTCTAGCCTGATTCATAATCTTATTCTCGTTTAGACTGCAAATATAGTCTATTTTTCTTTTAAATGGGTAATGCGTTTCCCAAAAAGTCCATAGACGTGGACTTTAAGTTTATTAACATTTGTCTAAATTACAGTAACCCTTGCTTTGCATTTTTTCTTATGCCTGTGGCTATATGAAGCTTATGGCTACATTTGAATGTACATCTAACATACGCTTGTGGATGACTCCGAGACGAGATTTCAGAATATTCTTTCCTTTGCTATATATTGTTGTCCTTGGAGACATGAGTTGGAGCTCATGGATGGCTATACAACTCACATATTACTGTGGCTCATGGATGGCAATGCAATGGTTTGTTATCTTACTGTTAACCTTGGTCTTGTTTATTATCTTTTTCTGTACTCAGCATTACAGATTCATGAAACCAATACCGTTTATCAGCATAGATTGGTTGGGGTGTATATTATGGTCATTGTTTATACTTGAAGGTATATTCATATTCAACTATGGTGAATTTTATAATTGGTGGGATGGTAAAGTTTGGTGCATTGTTGTAATAAGTATTCCTGTAACATTATGTTTTGCAATTCATCGTATGCGCCATATACGCCATCCTTACATATTACCCTCGGCTTTTAAACACAAAACGTTGGTTCCTATATTGGGAATGTTTGCTGTAGCAGAGTTGATGAATTCAACACCGAAAGCATTACAGACGGTATTTATGGGATCCATTTTGCATTATGGAACTATGACAACGTCTAGGTTCGATTTGATAAATATTGTTGGGGCCATGACAGGTTGTCTATTCAGCTTGTGGTGGATGAAAATGGTTCGTTTAAAATATACAACCTTGCTAACAATTGGATTCATGTTTCTTTTGGTATATCAAGTATGGATGTATTTTTATATAACCCCAGACCTAAATATTGAACGATTATATTTCCCTACTTTTATACAGAATTTTGGTTATGCAATATTCTTCGTAACGCTTACCATATATCTTCAGGATCTAATGCCTTATCCTAATTTCTTTTTAGGTATGACTATAGCCGGATTCATTCGTAATGGTCTTGTAGCAACAATGTGCAATGGCGTTTATAGTTATATGTTGAGATATTACGTAACTGACAATATGGTGTCAGGTAGACCTTATGACTATATTCAAAGTCTGATGATGGGTATAAAGCAAATGTATGGTGTGACATGTGTTGGTGGAACATTTTTTTTACTGTTGTTAATGCTGTGGCATGTTCAACCAGTGCGCTCAACATTAAAACATATTCCCTATTGTAACGTGATTCGAAGAGAGATGAAGAAGGAAATGAAACACGAAGAATAACTTCTTGTTGTATGTAGTAAAAAAGAATAAATTCCTTTTGTTTTGTCTGCGATAATCTTTATCTTTGCAGAAAGATAAAGATTATCATGGCAAATCATCCTTTATGGCAAGAAGAATACTGGTTGCCGCTTATGCAGCTGTATCTGAAAAAACCAGTGGGCGTGAAGGCTATTTACTCACGCGCAATGGTAGAACTTGCACTGGAACTGAACATAGAACCACAATTTCTCTATGAACAGATGTTCTGGCTTAGACAACATTCTACGCCTACTCTTGATTTGTTGTGGAATAAATTTATCAACCATGCAAAGAAACTTAATGCCGAAGTAGACCAGCTACGCCTTATGAAAGGTTTCAACCATGCCGACGAATTTTATCATGGTGTACAAACTAAAGACACTTGGCAGACTGATTTCAAACCTTTGTTGAACTATTATTCAGAATTTCAGGATGCTAATAACATGCTGATGCCCTTCTATCTGATAATTATTCTAGACCTATATTTTCACCTTACTCCAATAACAATGGTTATTGAAACGTCGGAAATACAGGAATTGGCAAAGCTAATGGATATAACACCTGAAGTTATTGTTGAAGTTATGGATGCGTTTCAGCAATGTGATCCATATTTCAACAGAGTAACATTAAAAGTAAGTCCTTTGTTTGAAAGCTGTCATGACATTTGGCAAAGATATGGTAATGGTAATCCACAGGAACTTGCCGCTTTAGCGTCACAACTTAAAGAATATTTTAGAAAGTAAGATATGGCTCAAAAATTAGTCCAGACACAAGAACAGAAGCTAGCTCAGGTGATGCGTCTTTCTCAACAGCAGATGTTACAGGTACATCTGTTGGAAATGCCTTTGACGGAATTAGAAGAGAAGATCAATACCGAACTTGATGACAATCCTGCTCTCGAAAGTGATGATAGCGAAATTGGATTGACAGATAGTGATGATAACTTTGGTGATTTAGATAATGACTCTTCGGATTTTGACGTGCAGACAGAAAAAGAAGAACGCCAAGATGCACTTGATGCAGCCCTTGAAAGTATTGGGGGGGATGACGCAATGCCACAGACTCCATTCTCAAACAGCAAGGATAATGCTGACTATGAGGAAATAATTTATGGTGACACAACATCTTTCTATGATAGATTGAAGGAACAGATGGACATGATGTCACTTAATAGTGAGCAACATGAGGTTATGGAATACCTTATAGGAAGTCTTGATGATGACGGACTTCTGAGAAAAGATCTTGATACAATAAGCGATGAACTAGCAATATATCATAATATTGACGTTAGTAAAGATGAAATTGGTGACATACTTAAAATGTTACAGAGTATGGATCCTGCTGGTATCGGTGCACGCTCACTTCAGGAATGCTTATTGCTGCAGGTTGAAAGAATGAGAGAAGATAGCAAGAACTCGGGTAATGCTCGACTTCTTGATGCGATGCAAACCGTTTTCAATGACTATTTCGATGAATTCACAAAGAAGCATTGGGATAAGATTCAAGCTCAGATGCTACTTAACGATACGCAGATTGATACTCTCAGAAAAGAAATAAGAAAATTAAATCCTAAACCAGGAGCTGCTCTCGGTGAGACAGAAGGTATAAATATTCAACAGATAACTCCTGATTTCATTGTTGATACAACAGATGATGGTTCAGTTTCTTTCATTCTTAATCAAGGAAATATTCCTGAGTTGAAAGTCTCTCCTACGTTCTCAGAAATGGTTGATACCTATAAGAATAATAAAGAGGGAATGAATAGACAGACAAAGGAGGCTTTGCTCTATGCCAAAGAGAAAGTAGATAAAGCACAAGGCTTTATTGATGCTATTAAACAACGCCGCCATACGCTCACAGTTACAATGAAGGCAATAATAAATTGGCAGAGAAAGTTCTTTCAGGATGGTGATGAGAGTGATTTGAAACCAATGATACTTAAAGATATTGCTGACAAAACGGGACTGGATATATCAACAATAAGTAGAGTTAGTAATGTGAAATATGCACAGACAAGATGGGGCATATTTCCTTTACGTTTTTTCTTCACGGATTCATATACAACTGATGATGGTGAAGAAATGTCTACTAGAAAAATAAAACTCGTACTAAAGGAGGTTATTGATAATGAAGACAAGAAAAAGCCGCTCAGTGACGGTGCCTTAGCTAAAATAATGAAAGAAAAAGGTTATCCTATTGCACGACGTACAATCGCAAAATATAGAGAACAGATGAATTTGCCAGTTGCTAGATTGAGACGCTATTGACAATTACGTATTGAAATGACTTAAAAAAATGAAAGAAAAAAATATTATATTAACTGCAAGAATCGCCAGTATGGTGTTTACTCCATTCTATTTGCCAATAGTTGGCTTGCTGGCATTATTTATCTTCAGTTATCTGGGGCTTTTACCTTGGTCATACAAGTTTACAGTATTAGCTTTGGTATATGCTTTCACTATACTGTTGCCTACATTGCTGATTCATTTGTATCGAACATATCAGGGGTGGTCGCTTATTGAATTGGGGGTAAAGGAGCGCAGAATGGTGCCATATGTTATTTCAATATTGTGCTATTTTGGTTGCTATTACATAATGAGCATATTTCATATACCTCATTTTATGGGTGGAATACTTGTAGCAGCATTATTGATACAACTGATATGTGCCATAATAAACGTATGGTGGAAAATATCAGTACATGCAGCAGCAATAGGTGGAGTCGCAGGAGCATTATTGGCATTTGCTCTAATATTCGATTTTAATCCAATTTGGTGGCTATGTTTGACCCTTATCATATCCGGTGTTGTAGGAACAAGCCGTATGGTATTGCGCCAACATACTTTGTCGCAGATAACTGTTGCTTGGTTGTTGGGTGTTATTTTGGCATTCATTGCTATTGCAATATTGTGATATAATATATAAGAAATTAAATCAAAATCAAAATAAAATGAAACCAGTAGTAAGCATTATCATGGGCAGTACAAGTGATCTGCCTGTTATGGAAAAAGCATGTAAATGGCTTAATGATAACGAAATTCCATTCGAAGTAAACGCTCTTTCAGCACACCGTACTCCTGATGCGGTTGAAACTTTTGCAAAAGAAGCTAAGGAACGTGGAATCAAGGTTATTATTGCGGCAGCCGGTATGGCAGCAGCATTGCCAGGAGTTATCGCTGCATCTACAACATTGCCTGTTATCGGTGTGCCAATTAAGGGTATGCTTGATGGTCTTGATGCAATGCTTTCTATAATTCAGATGCCTCCAGGCATACCTGTTGCTACAGTTGGTGTGAATGGTGCCCAGAACGCAGCTATACTTGCAGCAGAAATGATCGCACTTTGCGACGAAGAGGTAGCTAAGAAAATTGATGCATGGAAAGCTGGACTTGGTGCAAAGATTGAGAAGGCCAATAAAGACTTAGCAGAAATTAAAGATTATAAATTTAAATGCAATTAAAATATTCCCTCTTCTGTATAAACAGATAGGAATGTTTAATATCTATGGATATATTTAATTATCAGCGCCGTGAGACATCTGTTGTCCATGTAGGCGCTATAGACATGGGTGGTGATAACCCTATCCGTATTCAGTCTATGACTACCACCAATACTAACGATACTGATGCTTGTGTAGAGCAAGCAGAAGATATCATTAAGGCTGGTGGAGAACTAGTGAGACTCACGACGCAAGGTAGCAAAGAGGCCGAGAACTTGAAGAATATTAATTCAAAGTTGCGTGCTGATGGCTACACTACACCACTTGTTGCCGATGTCCACTTTAATCCTAATGTTGCTGATGTAGCAGCATTGTATGCTGAGAAGGTAAGGATTAATCCAGGAAACTATGTTGATCCTGCTCGTAAATTCATCAAGCAGGAATATTCTGATGAAGAATATGCACAGGAACTAAAGAAGATTGAAAATCGTTTTGTTCCATTTCTTGATATCTGCAAGAAAAATCATACAGCCATTCGTATTGGTGTGAACCACGGAAGTCTTAGTGATCGCATACGTAATAGATATGGTGATACTCCTGAAGGTATTGTCGAGAGTTGTATGGAGTTTCTTCGTATATGTAAGCAACAGAATTTTAATGATGTTGTGATATCTATCAAATCATCAAATACTGTTGTGATGGTTCGCTCTGTACGCCTTCTGGTTGATCAGATGCAGAAAGAGGAAATGAAATATCCTTTGCATCTCGGTGTCACAGAAGCTGGTGACGGTGAGGATGGTCGTATAAAGAGTGCTGTCGGAATAGGTGCTTTGCTTTGTGACGGCATTGGAGATACAGTCCGTGTTAGTCTTAGTGAAGAACCTTCTGCTGAGATACCTGTAGCACGCCATCTTGTGGATTATATATCTAAAAAAACGGGTCATCTTATTGTTCCAGGAACTCAGGCAAAAGAATTTGACTGGTTGTATCCTGAACGTCGTTTTACACGTGCTGTAAATGGGATTGGTGGCAGCAATGTACCAGTAGTTATTGGAACTGGATCTGGAAATGCTGATTCAAGTGATGATAAGCAGAAAGCTGATTATATATATGTTGGATCAAAGCTACCGGAGAGCTTAGAGAAAAACCAGAACTATCTATTAGATTGTAATGTCTACGCAGAACTTCAAGCACAAGGAAATCTTCCTGTTGGAGAGAATGGCGCAAATATTATTTATCCAATATTCCCGATTACTGCAATGCCATTTGTCAGTATGATAAAAGCGGATTTAAAGTTTCTTGTTTTACAGTTTGGTGCTCCAACCGAAGAATATCTCGCTTGTCTTAAGACCCATCCTGAGGTTGTTGTGGTTTGCACCAGCAATCATCAGAACAGATTAGCAGATCAGCGTGCTCTTGTTCATGAAATGTGGAATAATGGCGCTTTCAACCCTGTTGTGTTCACCCAGATGTATCGACATTCCAAAGCAGAAAAAAGTGATTTCCAACTAGAGGCTGCCGCAGATATGGGCGTATTAATGATAGATGGACTTACTGATGGAATCTGGCTTATGAAT
The DNA here is from genome assembly GCA_018054505.1 of Prevotella sp. GTDB lineage: Bacteria > Bacteroidota > Bacteroidia > Bacteroidales > Bacteroidaceae > Prevotella. Next base: position 7,921 of record JAGPJJ010000020.1, on the reverse strand, counting down.
GACGGTGACATTCCGAATGATGAAATTACAGACACTGCTTTTGGAATACTTCAGGCTGCTCGCCTTCGCACTAGCAAAACTGAATATATCAGTTGCCCTGGTTGTGGCCGCACATTGTATGATCTTCGTGAAACTATATCAGAAATCCGTGAGGCTACCAAGCACATGAAAGGTTTGAAGATAGGTATCATGGGTTGTATTGTGAATGGCCCTGGCGAAATGGCTGATGCTGATTACGGATATGTAGGTGCTGGAGTAAACAAAGTTTCATTATATCGCAAGCAGGTGTGTGTAGAGAAAAATATACCACAAGAAGTGGCTGTGGAACATCTCTTGGCACTAATCAATAACGATCAGAAACAAAAATAAATAACTATGGAACTAAAACAAAACTATCTTGCCGATGCACATAGGTATGATGGTTCGGAAACGTTCTATCGCCGTTGTGGCAAAAGTGGGGTGATGTTGCCAAAAATATCACTCGGCTTCTGGCATAACTTCGGTGCTGTAGACCCTTATGAACGCAGCCGAGCTATTACTCACTATGCTTTTGACCATGGAATTACCCATTTTGATTTGGCAAATAATTATGGTCCTCCATACGGAAGTGCCGAGGAGACTATGGGAAGACTCATGGATGACAGTTTCAAACCTTATCGTGATGAATTGTTTATTTCAAGCAAAGCTGGGTATGATATGTGGGAAGGTCCTTATGGTAATTGGGGATCAAGAAAATATCTTTTTGCCAGCATTGAGCAGAGTCTTAAGCGAATGCACCTTGATTATGTAGATTTATTCTACAGTCATCGTTACGATCCAAATACACCTTTGGAGGAAACTCTTCAGGCTCTTGTTGATATTGTAAGACAAGGTAAGGCTTTGTATGTTGGTATAAGCAGATGGCCTTTAGAAGCATTGAAGTTTGCTGACAAGTATCTAAAGGAGCGTGATGTTCCTTTGCTGATATTTCAAGATAAACTCAATTTGCTAAATCGTGGTCCACAGGAAAGTGGAACTCTTGATTATTGCCATGATAATGGAATTGGCTTTATCAGCTTTTCGCCATTAGCTCAGGGCTTGCTTACCGACAGATATATCAATGGTATTCCTGAAGATAGCAGAATGGCTCAAGGAAAATTCCTTAAGAGTGATATGCTTACACCAGAACTTATTGCTCAGTTGAGAGCGTGGAACGTTGAGGCTTCGGCACAAGGTAAGACACTTGCCGAAAAAGCTTTGTCGTGGATTTTAGAACAACGTGGCGTAACAAGCGTTATCGTTGGTGCTAGCTCTGTTGGCCAGCTTGAAAAGAACTTAAAGGCTGCTGAATAGCCAATCCATCATATCACATATGCCATATCTAATATGGCATATGTGTATGTTTACTTTAGATAATCTATACTTATAAAATCTATAATCATGAATATTAAAACTAGAATTATAGCCACGTCGTGTGTAATCGTTTTATGGTTTAATAATCTAAGCATCCTTGCTCAAACGCAGCAGAATCCAAATCTGGATTTTGGAAATCCAACTACTGAAGAAATGAAAATGACTTCTTGTTCTGTTGAACCTAATGCACCTGCTGTAGTGTTGTGCAAATTAGATAATGTAAACTATGAAATTAGAGATAATGACTTTTGTGTTGTTTATGACATAAAAGAGCGTATTAAAATACTGAAACCAGAAGGAAAGGACTATGCCAATGTCAGTATCAATTATGTCGACTTTCAAGAAAATCCTATGAACAGTGAAAAGATAAGTGGATTGAAAGCTGTGGCTTTTAATATGACTGACGGAAAAATAGTAAAGTCAAAGATGGATGACAAACTTGTATTTCGTGAACGTCTTGACAAGGAAGACATGCTGATAAAGTTTACTGTTCCCCAAGTTAAGGTTGGTACAGTCATAGAATATCAATACAAGATAGTAAGTCCTCTTTATTATAATATAAGAAATTGGTATGCACAAACCTCAATCCCAACAATGTATTCCTATTATCATTTGGTTGTTCCAGAGTATTTTCAGTTTAACATGGAAAACACGAGTATATATAAAATGGAGCAAAAATTAAACCCTATTGGATGTGCCTTTAATTATAATGGAGAAAGTTTGAACTGTAACGGATGTGAATATAAGTTCACTGCATGCAACATGCCTTCTATTAAGGAAGATGGCTTTGTTTGGCATGCTAAGGATTATTGTAATAAAGTAACGGCAGAGCTTAACAGTATTCATTTTCCAGGAAATTATTTTCAGAATTATGCCAATGAGTGGAAAGATATTGATAAGTCTTTGCTTGATGATGATGATTTTGGACATCGAATGAAAAAATCTAATCCTTTTAAGAATGAAATGACGGCCGCTAAAATCTATAATCTAAAAGGCAATACAGAAAAGATTGTCGCAATATATCAATTGTTGAAAAAGAAGTTGAAATGGAATGGTGATTATGGCTTTTGGGGACGTTCTTCTCGAAACATTCTTAAAGATGGTAGTGGTGACAATGCTGATATTAATTTTGTATTGATTAACATGCTTAATGATGCTGGTGTCAAGGCTGTGCCTGTCGTTATGAGCACACGTGACAATGGTAGATTACCTCTTACTTATCCTTCGAGGAAATTCCTTAATACTTTTGTTGTAGGTGCATACACCAATGATTCCACGTTGGTATTTATTGATTCGTCAATAGATGATGGATACTTGAATGTCTTACCGGCTAAGTTGCTAACGGATAGGGCACGTATAATAGAAAAAAATAATTGTAGATGGGTTAACTTGCAGAATATAGCACAAGCCAAAAGAGATATTAGAATAAGTGCGCAGCTTAATCCTCAGGGGGTATTGACGGGTATGGTTAGATGTACAAGTCTTAATAATCTAGCCGCTAGGGTAAGAGTTGATTTTAAACATGCAAAAGACAGTGCTACTTTTGTAAGCCAAAAGGCTCGGGAAGAAGGTATTGAAATAACCAAATATAGTATTAGTGACAGAACGTCATTCTCGCCTTCTGTTTGCGAAGACTATTCGTTTTCAAAGAATTGTGAAGCAACAGCAGACCATATATATGTCAATCCTCTTGTAATCATTCCTATAAATGATAATCCCTTTACTGAAACTGAGCGGAAACTTCCAATTGAATTTCCATACAAACAAACGATATTGTTAAATGTACACATGACAATTCCTGAAGGATATGTTATTGAAGAAAAGTGTAATGGTGCAAGAATTGAAACGCCTAATAAAGAGATATCATGCCATATAAAGTGTTTGGTTGATGATAAAACCTCTTTTGTACAGTATAGACTAGATATAAACGATACTTTTTTTGGTGTAACAGACTATAATATGGTAAAGGATGTTTATGCAAAGATATGTGAGTATAGTAAAAATATGTTGGTATTAAAGAAAATGTAATGAAAAACAATATAGCATTATACATAATTGCAGGATTACTGATGTTTTCGCAATTCTGCAATGCACAGATAAATGCTATTGTGTTGGAGGACAATACTCAGGTACAAGTCCATGACAAGTCTTCTGCAACATGCAACATGCATAGTATGATCAAGGTTATAAATGAAAAAGGTGCCGATGCTGTTAACTTTGATTGCCAATGCTCCAAGGGTGAGCGTATATCAAGCTTTTCAGGAGTGATCACTGACCAGACAGGACGTGTGTTACGTAAGATTAAAAAAGGAGACCTGCTTAAGTCTGAGTATTCTCATGAAATGGCAACAGATGACTATATGATGCATTTTCAATATACGCCACCTGTATATCCAATAATAGTAACTTATGATTGGACTGTTGAATTATCAAATGGCTTTGTGTCGCTTCCTTCTTTTGCTCCACAGACGGGTTATGATGTGGAGGTAAACCATGCATCCTATAAATTGATAACACCAAATGACAATCCATGTAGATACCAATGTATAAATACTAATTGGAAAGTAAACAAAACTACTCTTGGTAATAATACTGTTATTGATGTTTCAATGGATAGTTTGCACGCGATACATAAGGAATCATATTCAAAGCCTATATATCAAATTATGCCACGTATACTTTTTGCGCCTACTGACTTTGTATATAAGGGTACAAAGGGAAGCATGGCTTCATGGCATGATTTGGGATTGTGGTTTAATGAATTGTTGACCGCAAGGAATTTCTTTAACAATACGGCTAAAACCAGAATACATGAACTAACTGATACTTGCAGGAATGCTAAGTCTAAAATAGCTCTTTTATATCAGTTACTTGAAAAGTCTACTAGATACGTGAGTATTCAACTAGGAATTGGTGGAATGCAACCTATTGCCGCCTCTGATGTTTATAATAATGGCTTTGGTGATTGCAAAGGACTGTCAAACTATATGCGTGCCATGCTTAATGAAGCAGGTATTTGTTCTAATTATGCTATAATAAGTACAAAATATAATCGTCAGCTACCGACATTTCCTAGTCTAGACCTATTTGATCATGCTATATTGCAAGTTCCTTTAAAAGGAGATACAATATGGATTGAATGCACTGCTCCTGATTTAGCCCTTGGATATGTTCATTCAGACATAGCCGGGCACGATGCTTTAGTGATGACAGATGATGGTGGAAAATTATGCAGGTTGCCAGAATATGCTGATACAGCTAATATCCAGCATAGTGATATTGACATAACTCTTGGTCCTGGCAGAATGGCGCTGATTAATATGTCTCAGTGTTCATATATGAGACAATATGAGGACAAACTCGCGCTTGTTTCGGCTGGTGACAAAGAACGTAAAGAATACATTAATGATGCGATGAAAGTTCCTGATGCAGAGATATCAAAAATGGATGTCACGTTACATAAGCAGAGTTATTCTGTTCCTTCAATTCAGATTGATGGATGTATTTCAAGTCATGGATATGCCAATCTCACTGGTAGCAGACTCTTCGTACCTTTGAATCCTTCGCATAGAAGCTTTTCTATGCCAGAATCCAACAATGCCAGAAAACGTGATATATACAAAAGTTATGGATATATTGATGAAGAGAATATAACAATACATATCCCTGCAGGCTTTACGCTTGAAGCATGTCCACGTGACACTATATGTCAATCACCTTTTGGTAAATTAACTTTCTCCCTTGCTCATAAAGGTAACGACATAACAGTAAATTATAAACTATTGATGAACAAAGGTCTGTTCAGTGCTGATAAATATTCTCAGCTATATGATTTTATGAAATTATTGGCTTCATTATACAGCCAAAAGATAGTGCTGAAGAAAATATAGCTAATAAAATCATTTCTCCTTTGATTTGATGTTTCGTGGGTGATGCTCAAGAATTTCCTGCCTAAGTGTAGTAATATCAATGTGAGTATATATTTCTGTTGTTCCTATATCTTCGTGTCCAAGCATAGCTTGAATGGCACGAAGATCAGCACCACCTTGTAGTAATGCTGTTGCGAAGCTATGGCGCATGGTATGTGGTGATATTGTCTTTTTAATGCCAGCCTTCTCGGCTTCCTTTTTTATCATTATAAGTATCATCGTACGTGTAAGATGACTGCCTCGACGATTAAGAAATACGTAATCTTCTTCGCCAGTTTTGATATTTAGCTGTTTTCGGTCATAAAACCATAGATTCAGTTCCTTTATTGCGCGCTGAGAGATTGGTACAAGACGTTCTTTGCGCCCCTTGCCTATTACCTGAACGAATCCCTCATCAAGAAATAATTGAGACAGTTTTAAGTTTACAAGTTCTGAAACTCGTAATCCACATGAAAACAAAACTTCTATTATAGCTTTGTTGCGTTGTCCTTCTTTAGCAGTGAGATCTATTACGTTTTCAAGCTTGTCAACTTCTTGAGTAGACAATACCTCTGGTAGATGTTTTCCTAGATTTGGCGACTCTAGTAGTTCTGATGGGTCAGCATCTATATATCCGTCTAAAAGCAGATAACGATAAAAAGATCTTACTCCGCTAAGTATTCTTGCTTGTGATGTCGGACCAATACCCTTTTCGTGAATAGTGGCAGCAAAGTTCTGTAAATCTTCAAGTTGTAACTGCAATACGTTTTTACTTATCTCCAGACAATAGTCAAGCAGACTCTTTATGTCATGTATATAAGCGTCAACTGTATTAGTTGAGTAATTGCGTTCCAATTTAAGATATCTCTGGTATGCCTTAAGAATATTAGTGGAATAATTCTTGTCTGTTTCCATTTATTTTATTATTTTTGCAAAGATAGTGCAAGTCGAACACAATACAAAATAAAAAGTATTTTTATTTTTATTGTTGAGACGTAGCCTATCTTCGGCGCAGGCAGAGTAGTGCAAGTCGAACACAATACAAAATAAAAAGTATTTTTATTT
>JAGPJJ010000020.1:0-1456 GCA_018054505.1 Prevotella sp. | reverse complement strand
CACAATACAAAATAAAAAGTATTTTTATTTTTATTGTTGAGACGTAGCCTATCTTCGGCGCAGGCAGAGTAGTGCAAGTCGAACACAATACAAAATAAAAAGTATTTTTATTTTTATTGTTGAGACGTAGCCTATCTTCGGCGCAGGCAGAGTAGTGCAAGTCGAACACAATACAAAATAAAAAGTATTTTTATTTTTATTGTTGAGACGCAGCTTGTAATCAGTGCAAGAAGGGTTGTGTAAATTTATAGAAAAGCAATTAATAAAACAATATATTCTTAAGATTATGAAGATTCAAATCATTAATGGTCCAAATCTGAATCTGCTTGGTGTGCGTGAACCAGGTATATATGGCAGCAACTCTTTCGAGAGCTACCTTCCCCAGCTTAAGGCAAAATATCCTGATATTGAAATAGAATATTATCAAAGCAATATCGAAGGGGAACTGATAGATAAATTGCAGAAAGTAGGATTTTCTTATGATGGAATAGTCCTTAATGCAGGCGCATATACGCATACTAGTATTGCTTTGCAAGACTGTATCCGTAGTTTGAAATGCCCAGTCGTAGAAGTCCATATTAGCAATGTTCATAAGCGTGAGGAGTTTCGCCATCATTCATATTTAAGTCCGGCATGTCTTGGAGTTATTTGTGGATTTGGACTTGCTGGATATGATATGGCTATACAGGGAATATTAGCAAATATGCCTGACGGGAAATAAAAATGAATAGACACGGAGAAATAAATATCCCTGCACTGCAAAGTGTTGAAGAAGATATTAATAATTATATCGCAAAGCATATTGATCCTGAAAGCGAATATTTGTTTAGGCTTTATAGGGCAACCAATATACATACTGTTCACGGACGTATGGCAAGTGGGCATATTCAAGGTCAGTTGCTAAAGATGCTTGTCGGCATGATACAACCTAAGAATATTCTCGAGGTTGGTACTTTTAGTGGATATAGTGCCATTAGCATGGCTAAGGGATTGGGTGACGATGGAAAAGTCTACACATTTGAAATTAATGATGAAATGGAAGACTTTACACGAAAATGGATTGATGGTTCTGATGTTTCCGATAAGATAATATTTAATATTGGCGATGCAAACATTCTTGCGCCGAAGTTGGGAATAGACTTTGATATGGCTTTTATTGATGGTGATAAACGCACTTATATTGAAACTTATGAGATGGCAATGACAATATTGCGCAAAGGTGGATATATTCTTGCTGATAACACCTTGTGGGATGGACATGTTATTGATCCTGCATATGATCGTGACCACCAGACTATTGGCATACGGAATTTCAATGATCATGTAGCGGCAGACGATAGAGTTGAAAAAGTAATATTGCCAATCCGTGATGGGTTATCACTAATAAAGAAGATTAAATAACTATACGAGAAATTGGCTCAATACCGAAAAGGTATACATCGTTTTAACAATTAAG
>JAGPJJ010000130.1 GCA_018054505.1 Prevotella sp. | reverse complement strand
TTGTTTCTTTATGATATGTTTTTATCAAAAAAAGAGCCATAATATTTGGCGTTATAAAAAAATAGTGTTACTTTTGCACTCGCCTTACAAAAGTAAGGGCGTTTAGCTCAGCTGGTTTAGAGCATCTGCCTTACAAGCAGAGGGTCGGCGGTTCGAATCCGTCAACGCCCACTTAAGTGTTCCCTGTAGTCTTTATAGATTGCGGGGTTTTTTGTTAAGCAGTGTTCAATATTAAAAAATGTAAAAATAGCCAACGTTATTTGGTGGTTTGAAAAAATATCAATACTTTTGCACTCGCCTTACAAAAGCAAGGGCGTTTAGCTCAGCTGGTTTAGAGCATCTGCCTTACAAGCAGAGGGTCGGCGGTTCGAATCCGTCAACGCCCACAAGAAGACTTAGGAATTTCCTAAGTCTTTTTTGTGCATGTTATATTTCCCTATTTTATAATCACTAAAATCATCCTAGAACCTTCATTTTTAATGATATTTATCATTTTGTAGTTATCTTGTCTCGCATAAAATCTATATCTTTGCAACATTATTATAATATTATTACGTAATATAGTTATGAATCTTGATTTATTGACTGCCATATCGCCTATCGATGGCCGTTATAGAGGTAAAACAGAACCGCTGGTAAACTATTTTTCAGAGTATGCTTTGATACGTTATCGCGTACGTGTAGAAATCGAATATTTCATCACATTGTGTGAGTTGCCTTTACCGCAGCTTGCATCTTTTGATAAATCGCTTTTTTCGCGACTTCGTGAAATTTATAGCAACTTTGACGAGACATGTGCGGCTCGTGTAAAGGACATTGAGAAAACAACCAACCATGATGTAAAGGCTGTTGAGTATTTTATTAAAGAAGAATTTGATAAAATTGGAGGATTGGATTCCTACAAGGAATTTATACATTTTGGATTAACTTCTCAGGATATAAACAATACTAGTGTTCCTCTTTCTGTAAAGGAAGCTCTTGCTGATGTATATTGTCCACAAGTAAAAGAACTTATTGATGTTTTGCAGCAATATGCTGACGAATGGAAAGATGTTCCAATGCTTGCAAAAACTCATGGTCAACCAGCATCTCCTACACGCTTAGGAAAGGAGATCATGGTTTATGTATATCGTCTTACTGAGCAACTCAATAGTTTGAATGAATGTAAGATTACTGCTAAGTTTGGTGGTGCAACAGGTAACTATAATGCTCATCATGTTGCTTATCCTGAATACGATTGGAAAGCATTTGGTAATAAGTTTGTAAGCGAAAAATTAGGTTTGGAGCGTGAGCAGTGGACAACTCAAATCAGCAACTATGATTATCTTGGTGCTATTTTTGATGCTATTCGCCGCATAAATACTATAATCATAGACTTAGACCGTGATTTCTGGATGTATATTTCTATGGAATATTTCAAGCAGAAAATTAAGGCTGGAGAAGTTGGTTCTAGTGCAATGCCACATAAGGTTAACCCTATTGACTACGAAAATAGTGAAGGTAACCTTGGTATTGCTAATGCTATACTACAATTCCTTGCTCAGAAACTACCAGTGAGCAGATTGCAGCGTGACCTTACCGATAGCACCGTGTTACGTAATATCGGAGTTCCATTGGGACATGGTATAATTGCTATCCAAAGCACTTTGAAAGGACTACGTAAGCTCATCCTTAATGAAGAAAAGATAGCAGAAGATTTAGATAACACTTGGGCTGTAGTAGCTGAGGCTATTCAGACAATACTTCGTCGTGAGGCATATCCTCATCCTTATGAGGCATTGAAAGCACTTACTCGTACTAACGCAAAGATGACGGAGGAAACTATACATGAATTTATCAAGGAACTGAATGTCAGTGACAGTGTAAAAGCCGAACTTATGGCTATCACTCCACATAACTATACTGGTGTATAATATAACAAGTGTAGATTTATAAGATTTTAATTATTAATTTGAAAATAATAACCAGCCGCGAGGCTAACTAAATTTTTTAGAAAAATGGATTCAGAATTAGAAAACAAATCTCAGAATCTGTCAACAGAACAGAATGAGGGCACCCGTGAGGGCTACTCACGAACATCAGGAAATTATTCCAACAATTATCATGAAACTGGAAATCGCACACAGCGTCCACGTATTCACAGTCAGCGCACTTATAGTTCAGAGCGCTCTGATCGCAGTTATAACAATGATGGTGGATTCCGTCCAGAAGGTTTTGGTTCAGGTCTGCAAAGTGAACGTCCACAGCGCAGTTATCAACCACGCCAGCAGGGTGGCTATCGTCCTCGCTATAATAACGATGATAACCAAGGTGGCTACAACCGTAGTAGTAGCTATGGTCGTCCTCAACAACAGGGTGGCTATCGTCCTCGTTACAACAATGATGATAATCAGGGTGGTTACCGTCCACGTTACAACAATAATGATGATAACCAAGGTGGCTATCGCCCTCGTTACAATAATAATGATGATAATCAGGGAGGCTATCGTCCACGTTACAACAATAATAATGATGATAACCAAGGCGGTTATCAGCCACGTCAGCAGGGTGGTTATAACCGTGGTGGATATAACAACAATCGCGGTGGATACAATAACAACCGTGGTGGTGGATATGGTCAGCAAGGTGGTTACAACAATCGTGGTGGCTATGGCCAGCAGGGTGGTTACAACAACCGTGGTGGATATAATAACAACCGTGGTGGATATAATAACAATCGTGGTGGTGGATATGGTCAGCAGGGTGGCTACCGTCCTCGCACATCTGACTATGATCCAAATGCAAAGTACAGTCTTAAGAAGCGTATTGAGTACAAGGAAGAAAACATCGATCCTAATGAGCCAATTCGTCTTAACAAGTTCCTTGCCAATGCTGGAGTTTGCTCACGTCGTGAGGCAGATGAATTTATCCAGGCAGGAGTTGTAACCGTAAATGGTGAGGTTGTTACTGAACTTGGAACAAAGGTATTACGTGCTGATGAGGTTAAGTTCCATGAGCAGCCTGTTTCTCTTGAAAAGAAGGTTTATGTTCTTCTTAATAAGCCAAAGGATTATGTTACAACTAGCGATGACCCACAGCAGCGTAAAACTGTAATGGATTTAGTTAAGGACGCTTGTCCTGAGAGAATCTATCCAGTAGGTCGTCTTGATAGAAACACAACAGGTGTTCTTCTTCTTACAAATGATGGTGATTTGGCTAGTAAGCTTACTCACCCTAAGTTCCTCAAGAAGAAAGTTTATCACGCTTATCTTGACAAGAATGTAGCTGCACAGGATTTGCAGAAAATCGTTGATGGTATTGAACTTGAAGACGGTGAAATCCACGCAGATGCAATAGAATATGCAGACGAGAGCGATAAGAGCCAGGTTGGAATCGAAATCCACAGTGGTAAGAATCGTATCGTACGTCGTATTTTCGAGAGCCTTGGATATCGTGTCGTAAAACTTGACCGTGTACAGTTTGCTGGTCTAACAAAGAAAAACTTACGCCGTGGTGATTGGCGCTTCCTCACAGAGCAGGAAGTAGAGATGCTACGTAGCGGTATGTTTGAATAATAGAATAATAATTAAATGAAAAGAACAAAAGTTATCGATGCCCTTAAAAGCACCGAATATGGCAAAGACATTAACGTTAAAGGATGGGTTCGTTCTCATCGTAGTAGCAAAGCTGTTGATTTCATTGCGCTCAACGACGGTTCTACCATTAACAACATTCAGATAGTTGTTGATCCATCTATAATGGATGAAGAACAGCTAAAGAGCATCACTACAGGTGCCTGCATCAGTGTTGATGGCGTTATCGTGGAAAGTCAGGGCGCCGGACAGACTGTAGAGATTCAGGGTAAGAGCATAGAAATCTATGGTCTTTGCCCATCAGACTATCCGATGCAAAAGAAGGGACAGAGTTTTGAATATATGCGCAAGTATGCTCATTTGCGTTTGCGTACCAATACATTTGGTGCTGTATTCAGAATTCGTCATAATATGGCTATTGCTGTACATAAATATTTCCATGATCATGGATTCTTCTATTTCAACACACCTCTTATCACTGCAAGTGATTGCGAGGGTGCTGGCGAGATGTTCCAGGTTACCACAAAGAACCTTTACAATCTTGAGAAGGGTGATGATGGCAAAATCAAATATGATGATGACTTCTTTGGTAAGATGACATCGCTCACTGTATCTGGTCAGCTCGAAGGCGAACTTGGTGCAACAGCTTTGGGATCTATCTATACATTCGGTCCTACTTTCCGTGCAGAAAATAGTAACACTCCTCGCCACTTGGCAGAGTTCTGGATGATTGAACCTGAAGTTGCTTTTCTTGAAAAAGAAGGTTTGATGGATCTTGAAGAAGATTTCATTAAGTATTGCATCCGTTGGGCTCTTGATAATTGCAAGGATGATTTGGCATTCCTAAACAAGATGATTGATAAGGGACTTATCGAAAGACTTGAAGGTGTGTTGAAGCAAGACTTTGTACGTCTACCTTATACAGAAGGTATTAAGATTCTTGAAGAGGCTGTCGCTAATGGTCAAAAGTTTGAAAATCCTGTATCTTGGGGTATTGACCTTGCCAGCGAGCATGAGCGTTTCCTTGTAGAGCATCATTTCAAGAAGCCTGTTATTATGACAGATTATCCTAAGGATATCAAGGCTTTCTATATGAAGATCAATGAGGATGACAAGACTGTTCAGGGTACTGACGTTCTTTTCCCACAGATTGGCGAGATAATCGGTGGTTCTGTACGTGAGGAGAACTACGATAAGTTGGTAGGTGAAATAGATCGCAGACAGATTCCTATGAAGGATATGTGGTGGTATCTTGATACTCGTAAGTATGGAAGTTGCCCTCATGCTGGTTTCGGATTGGGCTTCGAACGTCTTATTCTATTTGTTACAGGAATGCAGAACATCCGTGATGTAATCCCATTCCCTCGTACTCCAAAAACTGCAGAATTCTAAATGGGAAAAATAATACTAACCGGTGACCGTCCTACAGGTAAGCTCCATCTTGGACACTATGTAGGTAGTCTCCGTCGTAGAGTCCAACTTCAGAATTCAGGTGATTTTGAGCGCATGTTTGTTTTCATGGCTGATGTTCAGGCTTTGACAGACAACGCTGATAATCCTGAAAAGATTCGTCAGAATATCATTGAGGTTGCACTTGACTACTTGTCTGCTGGACTTGATCCAGCAAAGTGTACTCTGTTTATTCAGAGTCAGATTCCTGAATTGGCTGAACTTACGACTTACCTGATGAATCTTGTCAGTGTATCTCGTGTACAGCGCAATCCAACAGTGAAGACAGAAATTAAAATGCGTAATTTCGAGGCTAATCTTCCGATGGGCTTCTTCTGTTATCCTGTTTCTCAGGC
>JAGPJJ010000129.1 GCA_018054505.1 Prevotella sp. | reverse complement strand
TCCTGCCTCTGAGAAGTTGTAAGCATAGTCGCCACCTAGCAATCCCTTCACACCCATCGTATGGTTTACAGAGAACACTGGCGAATCCAGATTGATTGGTATTCGGCGTTGCTTTGTATTTATATAGGTACGACCTGGTGACAGTTGAAATCCAATGTTGAATTCAGTTGTGCGTATTTTTCCATTGTGGATAAAACGCCCTACCTGACTGTTATCAAGAGCCTCTAGTTCTGCCATCATATTATTTCCACTGCTCAACGGCATGAAGAATAAACGACCAGCAGCCTCATTCTGTTCCGTTTTCAAACCTATAGTAGTTTTCAATCCCCATTCAGATTCCCATTCAAAATCCAGTCGTTGGGTGTTGTAGAACATCATCTTGTCTACAGTAGTCCATTTGAATGCTGTAAACACATTATCCTTATCTGTTTGAACAAACTTATCAGACGGTGCCATGATATCATACGTTGACGAGAATGTGATAGTTCTCTTTGGAAATTCTCTCGGCAGATAATCCTTCTTGTTAAAAGAATAGGTCACTGTTCCTTCATAATAGTTTTTCTTGCTATCCCATCCACGTGCGAAATATCCAGAGAAGAATAGATTCTTATTTAGATTGGCTGTTGTCTGAGCACTTAATCGTGTGCGCAGTCCGTCAATGAAATTAGATGTAATCATTGTGTTTACAGGACCGATATCCACTTTACTTGGATGATTAAGATCACCTGTTTCAACAAAGTTCTCAGCCAATGCCTTCACACCGAATATGATATACTTAAATCCTTTTTGTTGCTCTATACGGTGTATAAAAGCATCCATACTACTCTCGCCTTTCGTTAGCCCTACCGTTCGATATTGCCCCCAGAAAGCCTCGTCACGCATCATCGCATTCGCCTCTCGTTTCGTTGCCGCCTTACCTTTAAACAACTGTTTCGGCAACGGATCAAATGCATAGTCGCTAAGTCGTGTCGTTCGGGTAACCAACATCTTTGATAAGAAGCTAGCCACTTTCAATTCCACAATCATGTCGTCTACACTCAAAGCCCATTCACCATTTGGCAGTTTGGTGTATTCCTGTGTCACATTCAGATTTTCCACAAAGTTCACATCACTGCGCTTTGGTATTGTCAGCTCACATTTCTTCACGTGCAATGAAGAATCTGCAAGCACATACAATTCACCACGGAATCCAAAGTCCTGTTGGTTATTTGGAATAAATTGCAGATGATAGCATAGATCACGGTCCACATACACAGTGTCTTCAATATAATATCTGTAGAAGTCGATGGCATTCTTTCCAATAGGACTTGTAAATGGATATTGAAGCAAACGTATTTGGTCATCATACAAGTTTACATCGGTAAACACGTCTTTCAACGTTGTATTCAGTATATCGCCAGTTTCCAGCAACTGGTTAATACCGTTACTCTGCTGACCGATAATAATATCTTTTTCGTTTTTAGGATCCTTTCTGTAAACATGCTGTGTGACAGTCTCGTCTACAGATAAAGGCAATATCAGTTTATGATTATATGGACTTGTCTCTATCTGGTCAATAAGCCACTGTTTCTTAGCAAAGAATCCACTGTCTATATCGGCTTTCTGAATATCGTTCACTGCCAAGGTAATCTTTTGATATTTGTTATACTGATAATAGTCATGATTACTCAAGTCAGTTCTTCGCTTAGCCGCTATCACTCGCTTCATCAATTCTACAGCTGGATTTTCCTTTCTGCTATATCTTTTTTTCTTCGTCTTCACCACGACTTCCTTCAAAGTCTTTGTGTCGGGTTTCAACTTCACGTGCAGTACATCATGCTGATCTGCTTTCAGATTATAAATTTTTGACTGATATCCCACAGCACTTATTGTCAAAGCCCAACCATTGTGGTATTCGATGATAAACTTTCCTGTAGCATCACCGCTCACCGCAATATGCTGTCCCTTATATGAAGCACTTGGATACGAGATCGTATCACCGGTTACTGCATCGGTGACAAAACCTACAATCTGAGCTTTTGCAAATAATGCTATAAACAAAAGCAGAATAGTTACGTATGTCCTGTATAGTCCTTTCATCCTGAAAATATTTCTTATTGTAATAGTTGAACTATGTCTGTGATGATCTTGTCAGGCAATGTCTCATCATATACTTTATCTGTCCATCCTTCACCTTTAAACCAGGTTGTCTCACAACCTATTTTGTTTGCTGGTTCTATATCTTTATAGAAGCTGTCACCAACGACCATCACTTCTTCTGGCTTTAATCCAAGTTTCTCTACACCTAATTTATAGATACGAGGATCTGGCTTACGAATTCCTACAACTGCACTTTCTACGATATCCTGAAACAAGTGGTCTAATTTAAATTCTTTCAGCACCACCCCTACATTGCCATAGAAATTACTAACGAGCACCATTGGATAGTCGGCATGAAGTTTCTCCAACACCTCACGACTATGGTCAGTCACCTTTATCACATAAGAATATACATCCTCCAGTACTGCATTATGCATGCGCATCATTTCCTTTTCTCCTGCATTCCAAAAGCCTTCGCTGCAGATATATTCCATCTCCAGTCTCAACTTTGTATCCAGTGTCTTGTGGAAAGTATAGTCAGGTTTTATGATAGGCACATTACCCAATGTGCGCTCTCCATACACGTAGGCTTCACGAAACTGTTCCTCTGTAACAGGCACGTGCTGTCTTTGGTATGAATGCCATAACACTTTTCCCCAATGGTGTCCTTCTGTATCTAATGTACCACCGTAATCGAATATGTATCCCTTTATCATATTTATTTCAATTTTTCAATAAGCGACCCACACATCTTCTCGTGCTTGCTGTGCATGTATATATACATCACGCTCATGACAACAATCTCAAACACTGGATAAATCCAAGGATGGTTTATCAAGCATGAAACATAGCATATAATTGCTCTGAGATTAAATGTCAGTAAGTTTGTATATGGCATAAGAGGACGTGAACCTGCAAGAAACTCTTCCTTCACCTGTGCTCTCTTTTCTGTGTATTCGTCATTATCTGCAATCTCATTCCAACGCTTAAAGAACTTCTGAAATTCTGGTGTACGCTTTTCCTGACTATGGCAATACTTTGCATAATTTGAATAAAAGGCACGCGCCCAGAATGATCCTTTTGCTGGCAATTCTGCCAAAACCTTTTTCTGTCCTTCGTAACTATCCAGTTCGCTTCCGCTTTTTCCTTTCAGGAAAAACAAATGTATCTGGCGATAATAATCTGATAACGAACTTTGTGGTGAATGGCAAAGAATACCAGCTACTATGACAAGAGCCCAAATCCATAGACCCCATTTCATATCAGTATTCGGTATGTTTTGATTCATCAATCTCAACGCGATTGCCAGATAGATACAAGCAAACCAAACGTCGCCAGAGAATCCATCAAGCATTCGTCCAATTAATGTTTTCTTTCCGGTTAGTCGCGCCATCTGTCCGTCAGTAGAATCACAGAAATTGGCAAACATAAGTAGCACTACACCCATTATATTATGTTGAATATCTGGAAAATAGAACATGTATCCTGCTGCAACTCCTAAGAATATAGACAACACTGTAATAGTGTTGGGATGCACATTTAGTTTATTCCAAAACAATGCAAATACCAATCCTATTGGACGTGTAAAGTGCACATCCAACCACTCTTCTGTATCATTTGACTTAAAAGATGCCTGTAACAATTCCTTAAAACTACTCATTCTTACTATTATATTTTTATTGTGTTTAAACTATTTTTCTTATTTGTCAACTTTGCGATCTCATCTGCAGCTATATCTCTACAACGAGAGAAACTAGGCCAATCGTTGAAATCAATAAGATAGAATTCTCCATTCTCGGTTATGATTGCGTCCCCGCCATATACATCTATGCCTGTTATCTGAGCCACTTTGTCTGCCGTAGCCTGCAAAAGTTTTTCATCAAAAGCATAATGACGTGCAACGCCATTCCGTTTTTCGTCACCAAACTTAGAATCACCATCATCGCTTGGATAGAAGTATTTAAAGAATCCGCTTTTTACCGCATAGAATTTCACCAAATCCCCTGGCACATGAGCCTGAACAATCCAGTTTGTTATCCCTCTTATCACAAAGTCAGCCTCCTTTTCGGCAAGAGTTGCCCTGTCCTGACAATACACCACATCACTTTTTGATTGAGCTGCCGCGTCACCACGTTTAAGCCAATATCCATGATTTCCTTCTGCTGGCGGAACCGGTATGTTATTGTTGCGCATTAAGTTGTCTAGCATGCTTCTGCCACAAGCTTCCACTCCATAAGCAGAATTAACAACAACCGCTCCTGCATCTTCCTTAGCTTTTAGCAATGTCAATGTTTCCGGAAGCCTCGCCATAGATAGGAATATGTCGGCTTCATCATTTTCAGACAGTTTACATTCATCGATCATGGCAACATCATACGGCAATCTGTTGCATACAGCTTGCAATATAGCCTTGTCTTTCTCCACCGAGTTTGGAGAGAACCTGTCATCACGCCTAACGGCTATTATCCTCATAACTAATTTAGTTAAGAATATTACTTCAAAACTTACGCTTCTTGTCCCAAAAACTGTTCTGCCTTCACAATGTCTTCAGCATGGTCTATATCCATAACTTTAGAAAAAGCAAACGCTTTCAGTTTTCTTCCGTCTCTGATGAGTCCACGTTGGAAATTTCTCATTCTGCTTTCGCCACGTTCCATGCAGTCATTCAGAGTATCAAGTGCTCTAGCGTTCAGTCCATATATTCCACCTGATATATATTTGCAACCATTTTCATTGTTATCAAAGAATCCGGTTACATTCATTTCTTCATCGCTACCTACGTATAGAGGTTTTTCATCATCAATGAAATCAGTCACTCCCATCAATCCGTCGTAACCAGCGTTTATACAGTTACGGAATTCAGATATATACTTTCCAAACTCTTCTGCCTTGAAAATTGTATCAACAGTTGTCATGACAAAAGGTTTTTCATCAAGAAGCTTACTTAGTTCATAAAAGCTGTGCATAGAACTGGGCGTTGTCTTCACAATGAAGTTCAATGGAACTGGTCGCCCGTTCAGTCCGTCTTCCTCTAATTTCAAGAGATGCTGACTAACCTTTGTCGTAAGGCTATTACATATAATCGTTATTTTTTCAGCATCGTTATCCATAAAAACACGTATCAGACGGTCTATAAGATGCTCATTCTGAACTTTTACCAGCGGTTTAGGTTCATTAACGCCTTCTTGTGCCAAGCGTGATCCTTCACCTGCTGCAATAATTGCATAATTCATCTAAATATTTTTTTGTAGCTACTAAAAACGTAGCAAAAGTACACATTATATGTTAAAACAGAAAACTTTTTTGCACAATTTTGTTTTTTGCAT
>JAGPJJ010000019.1:16542-18450 GCA_018054505.1 Prevotella sp. | reverse complement strand
TTACTTATGTATATAAACCACCATTAACTTGTATTACCTGTCCAGTAATATACTCGGCTTCATCACTTGCTAGGAATTCTGCCAAAGCAGCCACTTCTTCTGGTTTTCCAAATCTTCCGGCAGGAACTAGTTTCTTCAATTCTGCAACATCAAGATCCTCTGTCATATCAGTCTCAATAAATCCAGGAGCTATCGCATTTACGGTCACCTTGCGTTTAGCTACTTCTTGTGCCAAAGCCTTAGTAGCACCAATTAAAGCAGCTTTTGCCGCAGAATAATTTGTTTGCCCAGGCATACCTTTTATTCCTGAAAGTGAAGTTATATTTATGATTCTTCCGTGACGATGTGTCAACATGTTCTTCAACAATCTACGTGTGATATAAAAGAAACCATTCATCGTCGTATCAATAACATGATGCCATTCATCATTCTGCATGAATATCATTAAGTTATCTTTCCTTATGCCGGCATTATTTACTAGCACTGATATATAATCATCAGGATGTTCAATTTCCCACTTTTCAAGAGCAGATTCTATTTCTGATTCAGAAGAGACGTCAAATTTAAGCAATTCAGCCTGTACACCAAGCGTTTTTATTTCGTTGAGAGTTGCCTGTGCTGATTCGTCATTAGTCTTATAATTAATAACAATACCACAACCTTTTTTGGCAAGCCTAATGGCAGTAGCCTTTCCTATTCCGCGTGAAGCGCCTGTTACTAGTGCATATTCCATTAATTTTGTTTTTAAAGTTTAATAATTTATCATTTTTGCACATTGCAGCATTTTAGTATTTTCATCGTTACAATCTCGTATTTAAATGTACATGTATTATTAAATATGTATAGACTACAAGATATAATGAGCTGCAAATATACTACATTTATTTATCTCAGCCAAATAAAAACTCATCACGACAAGTTGAGCTATGAGTTTTTAAGAAAGATAAACAGAATAATTGGATAAGAAAATAGATTCATAACCACAAAGCCTTTTCTAAGAAAGAAAATAACAAAAGACATCGATTATTTTGTTAAAACATTCTTTACATAAAATCGCTCATATATACATTCTGGATGCATAAAGATTTGTTTAGAAGAGAATACATAATTCTAACAGTTATTGCATCGTGGATACATGAATTTCAACAACATATACATGTTAATAAAGCCAAGCAATGGTTGTGATACTTAGCATTTGATTCACGCCATTTTCATAAAAGCAAAGTTCTTTTATGATTGCGAGCAAAAAAAATCATTGACTAAATGATAAACAAGACAAATGCAATAGTGCATAAACACAGCATTATATTTACAGAATGAACACGTGATTCATATCTGTAAATATAATACTATAAAATGATTGATAAATTACATTTTAATTTTTATAACCAATCAAACTATATGACGCTCGTGCATGATAACATTATATGCAGCAACAAGCGTGATTGTAACAATGCCAATATAAATTAGTATCGGAGTGAGATTGCCGAAATGAACCGACACTGCTGCTCCTGAAATATCACCAAAGATATTAAGAATAGCCAATTTAAGGACATTAAATCCATTACAGAAAATGAAATATGCAAATATTGCAATAGCACAAACTGCTGTCCATAGAGTGTTTAGCCACTCATTATGCTTCGGCAGAGTATGCATCACTCTATCTGAAAATCCATCATCAGGAATGTCGCCAATCTTATTGTTTTCAAAGAACTTCGCTAAAAGTTCATCATCTATTTTGTTATCAATCATATCCATTCTGTTTTAGAAAATTCGTCAGTTTCTGTTTTCCTCTAGACAAGTGACTTTTTACAGTCCCTTGATTCATACCAGTGATTTCAGCTATTTTGTCAATGCTTTGTCCCTCAATCAATTGCAACGAGATACAGGAACGTTCTTTGTCAGAAA
>JAGPJJ010000019.1:0-16442 GCA_018054505.1 Prevotella sp. | reverse complement strand
AAACAGCCGGTGCATTATCTATATCATCAGTTGTCTTATTGCGGCGAAAATAGTCATAGAGAGTATTATAGGCTATTCGATATAACCATGTTGAGAAACTCGACAATCCATGAAATTTAGTTATGTTGGTATAAGCTTTAACGAATGTGTCTTGTGCCAAATCATCACTTAATTGATTGTCTCCACCAGTCTGAGTAAGAAAGAAACGACGTATTGGAGACTGATATTTCACAACAAGCTTATCGAAAGCCTTTCTGTTGTGAAACACAGCCACCTGCGTAACTAGAGATATATCGTCTAATTCTTTCACTATAGTTTATTTTATAGTTATCAGGAAAAGTGATTAAGCATTTAAATCAACATCTGACTTATTATCAGAATCGTCATGCTTATTTGGTGAAGTACGTGCTATAACCATCTGTCCGACACCCATACATAATATTAGCGCACCTACTCCGATAATTGCATCAGCATGCATAAACCCGAAAAGTATCATCAATCCTAATCCTATAGACGCATTCTTGATTCCACGCTGCCACTGTTCCTCTTTTGTATAGACTTTTGATGGTCTAACAGCACTAGGTATTGGCTGTCCTGTTTCCATCGCTTTTTCTGCCAGTTTTACGCTATCGTTATGTCGCTTTATCAAGTATCTTATCACTAATATCACTACGATTAATGGAGCAAGACATATCAAAGCACCAAGAAGTAAGATTAAAACTACAATGATGATTCCACCTACACCCATTGTTCCTGCTATGGCTTTAACAAACCAATTGCTGTCGTCAAAATCATAATCATGATCATACTTACTACTAGCTGGTGAACTTGTGTAAGTTGTATCATCTACAGCCTTATTATAATTTGAGGTTGTATCAGAGTAAGCCTCAACTCCTTGATTTTTTGCGGAGTCAGCCTTCGCAATAGCAGCCTCAGTGCGAGGTGTGTGACGATGCAAATGAACTCTTGCCTGCATAGATGTACTAAGCGTAAGGGCTACTGCCAATGCTATTAAAATCTGTTTCATAATATATATTTTTTTATTATTTCTGAATGTTAGACGAAACGTATTGTAATTTAGTTGCAAAGGAACAATTTTTTTTTTAAATTTGCACTATTATATAATATAAAGTATGAACCTCCCTAAAGAATTTATCGATTATACACGCCATCTAATGGGCGAAGATTTATATGCTGCTTTTGAAAAAGGCATGTCTGAAGAACCTCCTGTAAGCATACGCATCAATCCTTTCAAGGCTGACATCCATCATATAAATATTCCTCTAAAAGATGAAGACATTGAATGGTGCGAATATGGAATATATCTGACGAAACGTCCTAATTTCACATTTGATCCACTGCTTCATGCTGGACTTTACTATGTGCAGGAGGCTTCATCAATGTTTGTATATCACGTTTTAAAACAGGTGGTAAAAAACAAGGTGCTAATGCTTGATTTATGTGCAGCCCCTGGAGGAAAAACTACATGCGCCATGTCTGCTTTACCACAAGGAAGCAAGATGTTCAGCAACGAACCCATAAGACAACGTTCGCAGATTCTTAATGAGAATATTCAGAAATTCGGCGTTCAAGATATATGTGTAACTAACAATTATGCAAAAGACTACCAGAAAAGTAAACTGATGTTTGATGTAATTCTTACAGACGTGCCATGTTCTGGCGAAGGTATGTTCAGAAAAGATGAAGGTGCGATAAATGAATGGAGCACTAAGAATGTAAATGATTGTCAGAAACTACAACGCGAAATCGTAAGTGATATCTGGGACTGTCTCAAGCCAGGAGGAATACTTATATATTCTACTTGTACTTTCAACGCTCATGAAGACGAGGAAAATGTGGCTTGGATTGCAGATAATCTAGGAGCAGATTTCATTAATATAGAAACAAAAGCTGAATGGAATATCACAGGAAGTCTCATCGACAAGAATCCTGTGTATAGGTTTATTCCAGGAAAGACTCGTGGAGAAGGAATCTTTATGGCTGTATTGCAGAAACATGGTGATTATGATGGCAAAATGTCTATGAGCAACATTGATGCAAAAGCTCTCAAACCATTACATGTTTTGTATAATGGTGTAGAACCTGACACCATAAAGGGTAAACAAGCTATCCCTCACCATTCAAAAGCGATGTCAACATACCTTGACGAGAATGAATATGCTAAAGTGGAGATCGACTATAACCAAGCGATAGCCTATCTTAGAAAAGAAGCTATAACATTAAACAGCGAAGCCCCAAAAGGCATTGTTTTGCTTACATACCAGAAACATCCAATTGGATTCGCAAAGAATATCGGAAACAGAGCCAACAACCTTTATCCACAAGAATGGAAGATAAAGAGTTCGCATATCCCTCAAGAAGACACTACTATTATTGAATGATTATATCTATCATTGCTGCAGTAGCAAAAAACAGAGCAATCGGGTATAAGAACAAACTCTTATACAGCATTGGTGATGACATGAAAAGATTTAAAGCCCTAACGACCGGACATACGGTGATTATGGGAAGAAAAACTTTTGAGTCGTTGCCCTTTGGAGCATTGCCGAATAGAAGAAACATTGTTATCTCAAATAGTAAAAAACACATTGATGGATGCGAATGTATGAACTCCATTAATGATGCTATTCATTCATGCAAAAATGAAGACGAGATTTTTATTATTGGTGGCGGCAAGATATACGATGAAGCTATTCATATTGCGGACAAACTGTATATCACCGAAATTGATGATTGTCCTACAAATGCAGATACATTTTTCCCCGATTATAACGAATGGAAATGTGTTTCAACCGAAGAACACAAAAAAAGTGAATGCAATCATTATGCATTCACCTTCAAAATATTTTTTAAATCAAATTTTAATCTGAAATAACATCCTCATCATTCTCATCTTCATCCTCTACAGGATTATCAAGAATTGGCAACTGACGATCTATTGAAACGTTGAATGAGATGATTGTTTCACTACGTGATAACCCCAATGGTTGCAATTTATCGTGAATTATTTCCATTAAATGATGATTGTTTCTTGCATACATCTTGATGAAAAGGTCCATACCGCCGGTTGTGGCATGACATTCTATTACCTCAGGAATCTTCTTCAAAGCAGCAACTACTACATCATGCTTCTCAGGATTCTTAAGATACAGTGCTACATAAGCACATGTCTCGTAACCGATTTTTTCAGGATCAATGATAAACTGAGAACCTTTTAGTACTCCAAGTGCTGTTAGTTTCTGAATACGCTGATGAATGGCAGCACCGCTAACATTGCACGCACGTGCAACTTCCAAAAAAGGGACTCTAGCATCCTCTGAAACTAGACGAAGAATTTTCTTGTCAAGTGAATCTAAATTGTGATGTGACATATTATATATTAATTTGGTTGCAAAGTTAGTATAAATGTTTGATTTTTGCAACAAATTAATAAAATTTGTATTAAACTGTAATTATTTTTAAGAATAACAGTTTTTTTAGTTCAACTATCTAATAGTTAATTTTATAGCCAATAGCCTGACTTAATGCTTGTTTATAAAAGCTATCTCACTCATTTTGACAGCTCTTTTAGGTATTATTGATACACCCATCTATAAACAACATAATGATTATATATTGTTTTTTTTATATTGCTGTCCGATAAAAACAAATTGAAAGTTCTAAAGTCCTTTGTTTATGCGGATTTCAAGTGTTTTCCTAACAGAGGGGCTTACTTTTTCTTTTGAATAGTAACCAAAAGTAAATTGCTTTATATTACCATATATTAGACATAATAGCCTTGAAAAAGCACAAATATACTCATTGTAGAGTACTTTTAGTAACAACTAAATTTCGACAAAAGTTTTATCGGACAGCAATATTTTTTTTATGAATTCCTATCAGCAAATTCCTTGGTGTTTGAATCTAAAAATCAAACGCATTGCGAAAATAGAAGGACTGCAAATCTATCGTTAAGAAGTTAAACATAGCTTTGATTTTCTATCATTTGGCATAACAAAAGACATACCAAAATATGGAGTATCCCCCAAAGCTTTTTTAAAAAAAATAGATACGTAGCTACGTTCGTGCTTGAAAGTTCCTTGTTTAAAGGATTTGCTGAGAATGGAAGCCAAGATTCAGCTACAGCAAGCTACGTTCTAGCTACGTTATTTATTGGTTTATAACGATAAAACGCAAACTAGAAAGCATGAGTAACTTGTTACAGCAGATTCAGCAATAATTTAGATGATGTATCGTAAATGCTACGATCATTATTAACTCTTCTTGCTAAAGAATATTCTGTTCACGTTAGCTTCTGTAATTTCGGCTACTTTCTCTTCTGAAACACCATACACTTCTGCTAATTTTTCCAATACTAGCTTCACAAAAGAACTTTCATTGCGTTCTCCGCGATGTGGAACTGGTGCCATATAAGGGCTGTCGGTTTCAAGAACGATCCTTTCTAATGGAACTACAGCCGGTAAATCTTCACGAAGATGACTACTTTTGAAGGTCAAAACACCTCCTACTCCAAGAACAAACTTGTCAAATTGTAACAACTGTTCTGCTTCATTCTGATTTCCGGTAAAACAATGAAAGACGCCACCCGGCAAATCTTTCTCATATTTTTTCAGTATTGTCACCATTTCGTTCTGTCCCTTTCGACAATGAATCATCAATGGTAATTGTGTTTCTACCGACCATTTTACCTGTTCTTCAAATGCCAGCAGTTGTTCTTTTTCAAATTCACGACTCCAATAATAGTCTAGTCCCACTTCTCCAATAGCGATGAAGTCAGGATTTGAATCCATTATTTCTCTCATTTTATGAAGAACCGTTTCCCAATCAGCCTTTACCTCTTCGGGATGGAGTCCTACCATCGGATAAGCATAACCTTGATATCTGTTGCATAATTCAACAACAGGATTTACATTATTCAAATCAATAGCAGGAATCAGCACTCTTACGACGCCGGCATCCTTCGCTCTTTCAACAACCTCGTTGAGGTCATTGGCAAATTCCTCGCCGTCTAAATGAGTATGAGTATCAGTAAATGAAATCATGATTAATATTTACGTTTCATCATCTTCTGCGCATATAGCGCTAATTCTGATTTTCTAGAATCATCTACATTCACAGCATCAAGATATTTGCGGCTCTGCTCAAAATAATATTCTATCTTTTGTTGAGCCAACTTGTCTATACCTATTTCATTATAGAGACGTGTCACTGCAGCAATTTTCTCATCTCTATCAAATGTTTCAGCTCCAATCAGTGATTCCAATTCCTTTCGCTGCAGATCATTAGCCCTATTAAAGGCATTGATTAGCATGTATGTTTTCTTGTTGCTAGTAATATCTCCACCTATTTTTTTGCCAAACACCTTTGCATCACCATATACATCAAGATAATCATCCTGAAGTTGGAAGGCTAGGCCTATTAGTTCACCAAACTTATAAAGATTTTCCTGATCTTCTTTCGGAGCATCAGCAAGAATAGCACCTATCTTGATTGCGCAAGCTAGCAACACGCTAGTTTTGAGACGAATCATTTCTACATATTCGCCTTCAGTAACATCATTACGAGTTTCAAAATCCATGTCGTATTGCTGTCCTTCACCTATCTCCAAAGCCGTTTCTGTGAAAACATCTAACACGTCTTTTAAATACTTAGCACCACAATTTGACATGCGTTCATAAGCTAAGACAAGCATTGAATCACCACTAAGAATAGCTGTATTGGCATTCCATTTTCTGTGTACTGTGGTTTTTCCTCTGCGCACGTCAGCATTATCCATAAGATCATCGTGCAAAAGAGTATAGTTATGGTATGTTTCCAATGCGCATGCCGGCATTAAAATACTTTCAGGATCATCCTTATAAAGATTATATGCCAACAACATAAGCGTTGGACGTATGCGCTTACCACCCATAGACAATACATATTTTATGGGATCATACAAGCCATTAGGCTTTCTGTCATATCTAAGGTTGTCTAAAAATTCATTAACCTTAACTAAAATCTCGTCAGCTGTCATATTATTATTTAAAGTTTATCGGTATAGCAAATCTTGTGAAATAAGATCTGTCTTTTTATATTCCGAGTTTACATTTAAGCATTCTATCTGTTATACAATCCAACATCATCTAAATATCATCATATCACAGCTATTTGTATGGCTTGAAATGTAATTCTAAACCAACAAAAAATGATAAAAAAATGATATCAGTCTAAGTAGTAATTTAGTAACCTACTTGTTTTATTTCTCTGCGCTATACGTTATTTATATTTCCTCTTTTTAGAAAACATTTCATTTCATACAGCGTTATAACTTTGTGACACAAAAGTAATGCTTATATTTGGAAAAAGCAGTATCTTTGCGAAATAATTAGGAAAAATAAATGAAAAAAACGGCATGTGCACTTATTATGAGTCTTTTTTGTGTCTCAGCAATATCACAGGAAAGTCAGACAGGATACAACTTTCTGCGTCTTCCTGCAAGTGCTCATGCAGCAGCTTTGGGTGGTGATAATATCACGATAATAGAAGACGATGAGTCTATGATTTTCAACAATCCAGCCTTATTGTCAAGTGTCAGCGATAAGACCATCAACCTAAACTACATGAACTATATGCAAGGTGTCAACACTGCAAGTGCATCTTTCAATAGAATTGTGAAAGAACGTGCTTCTTGGGCTGTTTCGGCACAGTATATTGATTATGGTTCTATGAAGGAAGTTGACGAGAATAATATTCAGACTGGTGATTTCATTGCAAAGGATATTTCTCTCGGAGCTTATTTTTCATATCTTCTCACAGATAGACTTGCGGGTGGAATCACGGCAAAATTTATCACATCGTATATAGGAGACTACAACTCTATCGCAATGGGCGTTGACCTTGGTATAAACTATTACGACCCTGATAATGAATGGTCATTGTCGCTTGTTGCAAAGAATCTTGGAGGACAACTGAAGGCTTACCATGATGAATTTGAGAAAATGCCTTTTGACTTGCAGGCTGGATTAAGCAAAAAGTTAACAAACACCCCATTCAGAGTTTCAGCTACGATGGTTGATCTTACGAAATGGGACTATAAATTTATAAATCATTTTGTCGCAGGATTAGATGTAATGCTGTCACCCAATATATGGGTTGGCGCAGGATATAATTTCAGACGGGCAAACGAGATGAAGATTACCAATACTAACGATGAGGAAAGCAGTCACGGAGCTGGATTCTCTTTAGGAGGAGGTATCAATTTAGAACGTTTCAAACTGAATATTGCTTACGGCAAATATCATATCAGTAGTAATTCATTAATAATAAATATAGCATACTCTTTATGAAGAAAATAACTATCGCTATCGACGGATTCTCATCTTGTGGTAAGAGTACCATGGCTAAGGATCTGGCTAGAAAAATAGGTTATGTATACGTCGACACTGGCGCAATGTATCGTTCTGTAACATTATTTGCAATGCAAAACAATCTTTTCAACGAAGACGGATCTGTCAAAACCGCTGAGTTGGAAAAACGAATGAGTGATATCCAAATATCATTTGTATTTAATAATGAAACAGGACGTCCTGATACGTATCTGAATGGCGAACTTGTTGAGAAAGAAATCCGCACGCTTGAAGTTAGCAGCCATGTAAGCAACATTGCTGCAATTCCTTTTGTACGTGAGGCAATGGTAGCACAGCAACAGCGCATGGGTAAAGACAAAGGATTGGTTATGGACGGCCGTGATATTGGAACAACTGTTTTCCCAGAAGCCGAACTTAAAATCTTTGTTACAGCTTCAGCCGAGGTTCGTGCAAAGCGTAGATTTGACGAATTAAATGAAAAAGGAATGTCAGCAGACTTTGATGATATTCTTGAAAATGTAAAACAACGCGACTATATTGACAGCCATAGAGAAGTTAGCCCATTGCGAAAAGCTGAC
This sequence comes from Prevotella sp., assembly GCA_018054505.1. Taxonomy (GTDB): domain Bacteria; phylum Bacteroidota; class Bacteroidia; order Bacteroidales; family Bacteroidaceae; genus Prevotella. Next base: position 8,494 of record JAGPJJ010000019.1, on the reverse strand, counting down.
GATGCTATAGAATTAGACAACAGCAATATGACCATTCAAGAACAAAGTGAATGGCTGATGCAAAAGTTTAATGATGCGTGCCAAGAGGCATAATAGACTATCACCATAAACAGTTAGCGTATTACAAGTAACTTTTGGCTGAAAAAAACGGTCTGTTCGTTGAACAAAATTTGAAAAATATAAATTTTATTAGTATCTTTGCAATCAAAGAAAAGTATCTAGCGTGATACTAATAATAATTAAGTTTTTGTTTATGTTAATTTCAACGTACTGGTATTTATTTTAAGTCCGGTACTTTGGCGAAAAAAGCGTAATAGATTCAATTAAGATTATAAATTTTGAGTTAATTACTGTTTTTTATTTGGCATCTTTTCGTGAGAAAAGATGCCTTCTTTGTTTTTATACTGTCTGTCTCCTTAATATATAGTCACGACATTCTTCCATAAGCCATTTTGGAGTACTTGTCGCTCCACAAATGCCAACCGAAGAAACGCCATCAAACCACGACATATCTATTTCTTCAGGACTTTCTATCTGATGACTGTTGCTATTCACAATCTGGCATTCCTTGAAGAGAACTTTACCGTTTGAACTTTTTCGTCCTGCAACAAATAACACAACATCATGTTTTCCTGCAAACAGAGCAATATTCGGCATTCTGTTTGCAACCTGACGGCATATCGTATCAAAACTCTTAAAGGTCGAAGTCTTTGATATATGCGTCTGAATATACTGTATGATATTGTGAAATTCATCAAGACTCTTCGTTGTCTGTGAATAAAGGTAGATATCACGATTGAAGTCCAACTTCTTAACATCATCAAATTTTTCAATGACGATAGCTTCACTATGAGTCTGACCGACAAGTCCAAGAACCTCTGCATGACCATTCTTACCAAATATTACTATTTGTCTATTGTCAGCCGATTTAACATCATGATTTTCATATTGCTTTTTTATCCTCTTTTGTAGTTGTAGCACAACAGGACATGTAGCATCTATAATCTCTATATTATTTCGTTTTGCTATTTCGTAAGTCTCTGGAGGTTCACCGTGAGCACGAAGCAACACCTTTACATTGTGCAACTCTGCCAACTGATCATGGTCTATTGTGACCAAACCGTGTTCATGAAGTCGCTTAACCTCCATTCCATTATGAACAATATCTCCAAGGCAGTACAAAATCTCGCCATTAGCAAGTTCTTCTTCTGCCTTTTTGATTGCCGTAGTGACACCAAAGCAAAAGCCACTACCATTATCTATCTCAATCTGAAGCATTTACTCTATTTTTTTACTTTAATCTCAATAGTCACCTTACTCATGCTTGGATCATTTGTAATCATAAGAACACGCGGTTTACTTCTTATGTTCTTAATCTGTTCCGCATAAGCTGAGACTTTTAGTTTAGCACTCTCACCTGGTTGAATCTTTGTCTTGTTCAAAGAAACTTCAAGTCCCATTGTGAACATCTGTAAGTTTCTTATTTCCAACACAGATTTACCACTATTCTTAATTTCTATATCTCCTTTTAACTTCTTCTTTCCTTTAAAACTTCCTAAGTCAAGCACATCTGTTGAAAGTTTGATTTTAGGAGCATCTGCAATTTCTTTTGCTGTAAGATTTTGGAAAGCAGGAAGTAAAACAGAAGAAACCGTTATCAATTTATCATCGGCAACCGTATCACCAGGAGCAAATCCCAAATAAATATCAGTTTGATTCAATCCTAGATCATGTAATTTCTTTGAATCAAGAGATAGCACAGCAACACCAGTATGATGTGGCGCAATCTTAGCAGGATACATTTCTACCTCAAGATAATTTGGCAAATGCATGAATACGGGTTCTGCTGTTTCTTCTGATGTATTCAACATATAAATTTTTTGCTTTGGGTTATCACCAATATTCACATTATCAAATTCCACATTATGAACATCGGTTTTAATATTACCCAATGTGTAACTATACTCACCAGAAAAACTTTTCAACTCACTAACAACAACACCTTTTATTGTTAGTATGATTGGCTTTTTACTACCGTTACTATACACACAAAGCATTTTTTGAAAGTGTCCCAATGTTTCTGCATTGTACTCTGCTGAAATTGTAAAGTCGTTGTTGCCAGCTACAGTCTTAGGATAATCAGCACTAGTGCATCCACAAGATGTTTCAACTTCTTGTATATGTAAGGTATGCACACTCTTGTTTTTTAACTTAAATTCTGCCTTAACAGGAACTCTATATAGTACCTGACCAACATTAATAACTTCGTTTTCAATTGATAGTTTCTGAGCAGAAGCATTTAACGCTGCCAACAGAAACATCATACTTATAATTAATTTATTTTTCATCTTTAATATTTAATTTCATTGCCTTATCACGTCCACTGAACTCGGTACTGTATGTGCAACGTGCTGTACATATTCCACTCATATATTCTCCTTCACGATCAATGTAATAATTTGTCTCAATAACATGAGTACCTTTAGATAAACGATCAAAATAATAATTTGTTGCATCGTCGCCAGGTGCATAGTAATATCCCCATCCATAACCACTTGTTTGATCTACAGATTCCAGACATGCAGCACGCTTATCCTGCACATCAACAAAGTCGTAATCACGGTTGGCTTTTATCGTGAGTCTAACCGTAATTTTATCTCCAACCTTCAATATATGATTATCTTTAATCAGCATACCAGCAGCATCAACGAGTTCTCGCTTAACAGAAAGTGACATAGAATTACTCTCAATATCAGATACTTTCTGTTCATATTCGGCATAGGCAGCTCCCCAACTAAGATTTGAAGAACTCTTTTCTGCTGTGAATGTTCCAAAATACTTACCAACTACCTCAGCACGAACCACATTTCTTCCGAGTGTTGGTTCGGTCGTCTTTAGTTTCTCGCCATTCAGTTTCAACACTGTATTATCTCCATAGCCAGAAATACTTTCAGATGTTTCTCCCTGAAGAAATGCATACACAGCATCTACACAGTTAATAGGAGTATCCCAACTCTGAGTACGTTTACTCTGCAAAAGCCATCTCTGCATCTCTGCGATAGTCTGCTTGTCGTTAGGTGAAACTAGTTTTAAAGCTTCTATCGCAGCAACCTCTGTAGGAATCTTATAGTCAAACCATGAATATTCTGCTCTATCGGTATCAAAGTAGCGTCCCATCTCATCTGTGTAAACAGAATATTCCTTTATACTAGCCAGATATTGATTTGCAAGTTCCTTGTTTCCGCATTTTGCAAATATGACAGCCATCTTTGCCTTACCATATATTGTGAAAACATTGCTACGTTTCTCCAGTAACTTCATTAAATACTTACTATTTGGAGTATCAAGTCCGCTATTTCGCAACGCACATATATATAAGTATCTTATTGAAGTTTCATCTGGCAACAAGTTTTTTATTCCTTGTTTCTCAAGTTTCTTCAAATCAGCAACATTTTCAGCAACCTCATCAGATAGATATTTCATACTTTGATTTATCATCTGGCTAGTCGCATTCTGTTCACCAATCATCACGTTAAGTCGTTGCAGCATTTCTGTCACTTCAACTGTCATATATAAGCTTCCCTGCATACCTGGCCACCAGCTATAAGAACCATCAAAATTCTGCAGCTGTCTCATTCCATAGAGTGCATCCTCTTTATATCTATTCAGCAAGTTTAAAGAATCTGTATTTCCTAGATTTTTAAGCAAATAGGCAGAAATACTATTGGTATAATACTTTGCTGCCAAACTGATAACATTATTTACATTGGATTTTGCTACTGATGGCATTGACTCTATCATCATCCATGCAGGATTGTTTGTGTATGCCAGCGTCAACTTATTACTATTCTCTTTTACGGGAAACAGCTTATCAATATCAAGTTTGTAGATACCAGGGGTGTTCTGACTAAAAGCTATGGTTGTAACAACATGCTCTTTATCAGAGAGTATTGGTAGATAGTGCTGTTCTGCATCACTAAAGTTTTTGCCTTCAATCGTCATTCTACAAATGACTGGAGACTTTGTATCATTCATTTTAACTTCAGATGGAGAGAACTTAAAGTCGACACTGCTACTACCATTCGGTTCTAATGTTACAGGCAACTGATTTTCCAACAAGACCTTTTCTGTTTCAGGGTCTATAATTGTCATATATGCCTTAGCAATCTGTCTTTTATCAGTGTTATTAATAATGCGAGCAGTTATTGTGGCATTATCACCCAATCTCACAAAACGAGGCACATTAGGCATTATCATCAAGTTCTTATTTGCCACAGCCTCAGCAGTAATCATTCCACTATTCATATTTTTGTCATGAGCAAGTCCCATAAACTTCCAAGTCGTAACACTTTCGGGCAAAGTAAATGCTAATGACACGTTTCCATTTTTATCTGTTTGAAGTGCTGGATAAAACAAAGCTGTCTCATCCAGATTATTTCTCACGTTATCGTTCTTAGTCTTTATGTTTGATATTTTTCTTGATTGACTAATTGATTTTGCTTCAAATAATGGCACTTCTTTAGCATTTGTAGCTATATCATACCTGATTACTGGTCCAGTAAATTTTTGATCTTGCAATGCTTTTGGCCATTTAATATTGAGTGAGCCCAGCCCTGAATAAGCTGCCTCAATATAATCTAAATCTAAGTCTATCAAATGTGTAATATCTAAATCATTTTGATTCAGATATTTAATAGGCATCTCTCCGTAAAGAGATCTATTTCCAAATATTGTACCATTCCATAAGAGTGATGCGACAAATTTATTTAAATTCACATCTAAATTCCAATCATGTGGATATATTGCGTCCAAGCTTATATCATACATTGTTGCCATCAATTGTGCCTTAGCAGGTTTGCCTTTTTCATCTGTCACAGACAGCGTCCATGTCTCCTTTTGTCCAGGAGTCAATCTATCACGGAATGTTGTCCATTTAAGGTTGAGTTTTCGATCAGGCGATGCCCCTCTTATCGCTGCTGAGTGATGGTACATTATTCCATTTTTAACCCAAGCATAATTAAGAGTTAATCCATCACCATATTCTTCCTTATATTTAAACCCACGGGTGTAAACTTCATTAGCTGACATTTCTAAAGTTCCATTATCAACAACTTTTTTCCCTGCTACAATTGAATACACAACATGTACATGAGAATCTGAAGTTCCCAACTGAATATAAACAGGCTTATCATCATTGCGGAAATGGTCATTACTTATATAAAACCAATCACGTGTAGGTTCAACAAGTTTTTTATCCTTCATCGAAAAGACGACAAAATTTGTCAAAATGGTATCACCATTGCATATAGCCTCAAGTTTATGAGCACCACTTTTTAAATTCATCGCCGTAATGTCTGTTGCTACATTTGTCTTGGCTGTATATGGGTTGCCATCTACTTTATAATAAACTTTCCCGTCTACTTTTTCTCCCGCTATATTACTATACTCAAAAGTTATTGTCTTCAAACTATCACGTTCTATACGCTGTGGTATATCAACAGTAAAGACTGTATTTCTGTCACCCAAAGGTATTGATGTTTCTGCCTCATGAGTTTCACCACCGAGGTCAGTAACTTGAACATTGACAGCATATGTATAATATCTCGCAGCATTACTATTGTTTGCTGGCAGACTAAGCTTTACAGGAATTTTAAATTTTCCATTAATATCACTTTCTATGGTGTCTTTTACAACAACTACATCATTTTCAGAACTAAATCTCCACCACAATCTGTTCGGTCTTCGTGTAACGGTATATTTCACCTTTGCATTTTGAATCGGAACACCAGCATAGCTCTTAGCCGTACCAGTAAACTTAACAGTATCTCCACTATTATAAGCCGCAGTTAACTTATCAAAATTTACGTCGAATGTTGGACGTTTATATTCCTCAACGTTGAAAGATACACGTCCATTTTCTGTTGATATTGAAAAATGACCAGTACGCCCAGTTTTTGGAAGTTCAAATTTTGCCGAAGCACTACCATATTCATCTGTGACAACATTCAACTCTTTTACAAGGTCATAATTTGAGTCATATAATTTTAGCGTAATATCTTTACCTGCATTCACTGATAATTTGTCCTTATCATGGTCCACAGAAAAAGCTATCGCATTGACATTAACTGTTTGTCCAGGACGGTACAAAGCTCTATCAGTATACAAATTCACAACATCTGCATGTTTTGAATCTCCCTCATAATAATAAAAGCCTGATCTTGTAGAAATTTCGGGACAAAACATATCTTGGTCCGTATAAACGTACATTCTCAATTCACCTCTACTCTTATGATTAAACATAGCTTCTCCATGCTTATCAGCAACCAGTGTTGTTAATACTTTATTAATTCTTTTATTGCTCTTCCATAAATCTTCGGTGAGTTTTATTTTGGCTCCAGGAATAGGTTGACCAGTCGTTGCACTAACTACAACTATTCTTAAATTGTCATCGGGCAAACCTTCTGTAAGTGCATACATATCAGAAACATGCAACAACATTCTTTCTGGTCTAATACTTTTATTATCTGTCGTAAACTCAACTAGATAAACACCCTTATCAAGTTTTGGCATCTTCATAGAATCGCAGCTCACCTTATAATTAGGTATGCCTATATATCTATGCGTCACAGAAACAGCAGTTTCTCTCATTAGCATCTTGGCTATCTTTGAATAGCCATCATTATTAGACACGTCTATTTTTAAAGCCTCTTTTGTTTTAAGCTTTGTGACAGTCATTGTAATAGCAGCGACGTTGGTAATTTGCCGTATTTCTACAGTTCTTTCTGTGTTTGGTATTTGAACAGAATGTCCTAAATCAACTAGATAACTAGGCAAAGTGAGTCTACTATATGCATTTCTTAGGATATTCATTCTTTTCCATTTTCCCCATTTACTCAACGCATAATTAATATAATCAATTTTTTCGGCTGCTGTCGCATCTGTTGCCTTGTCCATAAAGTTATAATGCTCTATTGCCAATTCACCAGCCACATCTAAATCTTGGTAAGCATCTATTAAGGAATCTATTTTCTGAAGATATGCCGATTTGCACATTTCTGGGCAATCATCGGTAATATCACGCTTGGTCATATAATATGCACAAAGGCATGCAGCACTTCTATTATTGTGGTTCTGATACCATTCATAAAGAGTTTTATAGTCTTTTGCAGCAAATCCAATCACATGCAGAAGATCATTATAAAATATATGGCTATCAACCCCATCTATCATCATGGGTTCATAATTTTTAGCCTGTTCATTTGCCAATATTTCTGGATGTACTAACGATTCTTTGAAATTTTTTTTAGCTTCAGCTAAAGAATCCGGACAATCACTGAATTGATTTTCATACACCGTTCCCAGCACACTATAGTATATAGAAGCAATAGCTTTATTCGTTTTTTTAGCTGATAATGCTTTTTGCTTTAAACTACCAATAACAAAATCTAAAGAGTCGTGAGAAATCTCTATTTTATTCCTACACATCTCAAATTCAGCCTTGATTACTTCACCGTATTTTTTTTCTAAAGTAGCCTTTGAAATAATCTTGTTAAGCACAACAGATGCTGTCTGTGGATGCCCATTATCAATATTATATAGATATTTTTTCCACAAAGATGAATAGCTCTCAGCTATCATTGTCAAAGGTATTAGTATTATTAATACAATAATTAAAAATTTCTTTTTCATATCTTCTCTTTTTTTATTCAAAATGAATTCTGTGGCTTAAACTTGCCTGAAGACTATATTATTATGCAAAGATACAGTAAGAAGAGATAAGAACAAAATAAATAACGAAGTTTTTATTTATTTGCAATAGCCTATTTTATTAATAAAACGATGATATATATGATAGAAATAATCTTTTGTCTTTCTGTATTTTAAAAAAACATCAGCTTTGTTTTGATATTCTTTCTTATCTGTTTCACGAAAAAAGACACACTATGCATAACGAAAGAATTAACATTCGCAAATGTTGACTTATACAATTTCTGAAAGAAAACGTTCAATTAATGAAAAAATATTTTAATCTTTAAAATAAAAAAATTATCTTTGCATATTATATACTAAATTAGAAGGAATAACGAGTTATCATGCTACGTATTCAACTAAAATATATTATAAATATGACATGAAAAATCTAAAACTTATAGGATCTGCATTTCTTAAGATTTCAGGTCTAATTATTTTACTGGGATTAGTGCTGAGAATAGTTCTACTTTTCAACCCAACTACAGTTGTTGACTATTCTTTTATTGAGTGGATACAGATATTCATTCTAGGAGCATTCAATGATTTGTTTTTTGCGACACTCAGCTTTTCTTTTTTTTGGGTATTCCTATTATTTTTCTCAAAAGACAAATATACAAAACCTTGGACGTTTATTATTTATGGATTGCTTGGTGTCACATTTATCATATTGCAATTTTTCAATACGCCCTTAAAGGAATTCAACACAGCCCTGACAAGAATCATTTGTTACATTTTATTATAT
>JAGPJJ010000128.1 GCA_018054505.1 Prevotella sp. | reverse complement strand
ATAAACTCACCTGTAGAAATATCCAAGAAACTCACACCACAAGAAGCTTTACCGAAATGAACTGCGGCAAGGAAATTGTTTTCCTTATAATTCAGCACATTGTCACTCATAGCGACACCAGGGGTTACAAGTTCTGTAATTCCTCGTTTCACCATCTTATCCATTTCGCTCAGTCCCTTCTTACCCTTTATCTGCTCTCGCTTCTTTTTTGGGTCTTCAAGCTGGTCGCAAATAGCCACACGTTTTCCGGCACGAATAAGTTTTGGTAGATAAGTATCCAATGCGTGATGCGGAAATCCTGCCATAGCAGCAGAACCCGTTTCACCACCGTTATTACGCCTTGTAAGCGTAATACCGAGTATTTTGCTTGCCTCTACAGCATCATCACAATAAGTTTCATAGAAATCGCCACAACGAAACAGCATCAGTGCATCAGGATGTTTAGCCTTTAGCGAAAAGAACTGTTTCATCATCGGCGTAAGTCCTCTTTCGTCCTTAGCCATATATCTAAAAGTTCGTCTGAATTACAAAATTACGCAAATAAAGACGAAACGCAAAATAAATCGTTTATTTTTATGATTTTATGGCGATTTGATAATCAGAATGATTCATGGGCAAAATATCACACGCTGAAGAGTTGCTATTTCACCATTGCTATTTTGCAGACTACGCCCTTATCGCCGTCCTGTGTAGCCGTTTCAACCATATAAATACCAGAAGCTACACGACGTCCGCTCTTATCTTTCCCATCCCATGTAAACATTCCGCCATTGCTACGTCCTTCAGCAACAAGCGTTCCTGCAGAAGTAACAATTTTTACATCGGCATTATACGACAATCCTGTAACAGTAATCACCCCCGTATAATCAGGACGCACAGGATTAGGATAAGCATAAACACTTTGTTTTGTCATTTCATTTTGGGCATCATTGGCATCACTGATAAAGGAACACAAGCCTTTATCTGTGCCGAAAAACACTTCGCCAGTAGTTCCATTGATTGCAATACTCTCTACATTATTTGAAAGTAGTTTGCTGTTTTCTTCCGTGAAATGATGTATTTCTTCAATATTATTCGAACTCACAAGATAAACGCCGTTTCCATTGGTACCAAACCACTTTCTATTGCCTCCGTCAACAGCCATACAAGTAATATCTACGCCACTCAGAAGATAATCTGCATAATTTGTTCCGTCATTGCGTGGCACTTTTATCTGTTGAAAAATTGGATTACTTTCCGTTACGTTTGAAGCCTCCAACATTAAAGGCCCCACACTAGTACCAATCCAAATATTATTCTCTTTATCTTCTGCGGCGCATCTCACGTAATAAAGAAGCAGCTTTGAGTTATCCTGATTCACAAAGTTGTGAATAACGTTTGCTTTGTCAGTAGTCATATTATACGACACCAAAGCAGGATAACCCCAATAGTTATCAACAAACCAAAGAAGTTTTCTGCTATCAAAGAAAGGATTGGTCATGTTGTCAAACGAGCGACCGTCGTTCATGAGCACATCTTTGTGAAAAGAATTCCACTTCCCGTCAGAAGTCAATTCTAGTAGTGAAGTCGTGGCACTGTTGCTATTAAACAACCACAAATTGGAACGCTCATCAAAGCACAAGCCTTGAACAAGAACATAATCTTTACTAATATTCTTTACAGTAGCAGCACCCTGCAACGGACTGTTATTATAATTGTATTCCTTTACGAATTTTCCATCTTTAAATTCATAGAGTCCTATTCTTCCACTTGCAAATACATGTGAATCATCATTTGGATCTACATCCATCGACACCAAATTCACATAAGAATGCCCCGTAATGCTTTGAAGATTATCCTGAAATACTGACCATTCATCACCTTTCAACACCTGAACACAGCCCGGTCGCATGAGGTCCTTATCAGGATTCCAACCTCCACCGCAAGTGTAGAGATTACCTTTATAAAACTTCATAAATCCAAAGTAATTATACTTAGGACCTCCTGGGTTTGCTTTTGATACTTTTTCTACAAGACTTGCGTTGTTGTCTACGGGCTTTGTAGCATAGTCAGCAACACGCTTCCAATTGTTTTTATCCAACAGATTTGATGTTGTCAATGCGCGATAAATACCGTTAACACTACTTGCCGCATAGATGTATTCAGAATCCAGATACGAATAGTCTACTTTAAATCCAAGATTATAAGTGTCACTGATTTCAGCATTGGCAACATTCAGTTTCACTATTCCAAATCCCGTACTCAAATAAGCAGAACCAGCACTTTGACAAACATCATTAATCGTCTTATCAGATGTTATTGAAGAATTGTAATAATCGCTGATATTCACCACATTACCATTATCGTCCATCAGGTCGATATTTTGATTAGAATAAATTATTACAAGTCGTTTCGCAGATTTATTATAAGAAATATGAGATATATTGCAGTCGCTCAATCCATTTGTCTTATCAAAAGTCTGTATGCTTTGATCAGCAGCGTTATAAGAATAGATATTATTACTTGCAAGTACATAAATTATGTTTCCACTACCCTGATCCACATCCTGCACATCCGAATAAGACAAGTAAGCTTTCCATTTACCAGTCTGTTCAGCCTGCACCATGCAGATACAGCTTATAAAAAACAATGCAAATAATAATATCCTCTTCATAGATTATTTATTATCCTTCAGATAATCAGACAGTTTTACAACAGCTCTTGCACGATGACTAATCTTATTTTTTATGTCCTCGCCAAGTTGGGCAAAACTCTTATCATACCCTTCTGGAACAAATATCGGATCGTAGCCAAATCCTTCAGTTCCGTGTTTCTCGGTTGCGATGTGCCCATCTACCCTACCCTCGAAATACAAAGGGTTTGCATTAGGTTCCAACAACACAATGATAGTACGGAATTTTGCACTGCGATCATTTTTGCCTTCAAGATTAGCTAGCAGTTTAGTCATATTCGCTTCACTGTCATGGTCGGTACCTTCAGCGTATCTTGCACTGTGTACACCAGGCTCACCACCAAGAGCTTCTACTTCAAGACCTGTGTCATCAGCAAAGCATCCAATATTGTATCTATCGCATACAAATTGAGCCTTCTGCAAAGCGTTTTCCTCAAGAGTATCTCCAGTCTCAGGAATATCTTCGTGACAGCCTATTTCACTAAGAGAGACAATCTCGAAATCTGGTCCAAGAATCTCTCTTATTTCTCTTAACTTATTCTTATTGTTAGTTGCAAAAACTATTTTCATACTGCAATAGATTATTGTTTTTGAGAATCAGCAGAGATATTCTTTATCTTCACTTTCATCTCATCAAATCCTTCTCCATAGACACCAATAACGCTACTCTGACTGACGAAAGCATTAGGGTCTATCATCTTGATAAGACGGAAAATCTCTGTACTTTCACGCTTTTTCGCCAAAATACAAAGCACTTTCATCTGCTGTCCTGTGTACCATCCGTGACCGTCAAGTATTGTAACACCGTGTCCCATTTCAACACCTATTGCATTAGCTATCTCCTGATATTTCTTTGTAAATATCATAAACTGCACACTCTCTCGCCTTGCATTCATCACATAATCAAGCACGAAGTTTTCAATCACCATCGTACAGAGACCGAACACTATCTTGCGCCAATCCTGAAAGATGGGATACGTGCTACCGATAATCAGCAAGTCTACATACACCAACACGCGTCCAAGACTGATATTATGGTATTTGTTTACTACCGCAGCTACAATATCAGTGCCACCAGTAGAACCATTATTAAGGAAAACGATTGCCAATGCAGAACCCGTAAATGTGCAACCGATAATCAGCGACATGAAATCCTGTCCAGGTCCCAACACTTGATACATTGTTCCGTTAGGCTCCGTCATCAGTTTCTGCGCAGTCCACAGCATAAAAGACAACATTAGGATTGCGTAGACGGTCTTCACCATGAACTTAAATCCCAAGATCTTCAACGCCACTATCAACAAACAAACGTTTATGGCGAAATAGGTATAAACTATTGGTATTTTAGTGGCATAGAAAACTATGGCAGCAATACCAGTAACTCCACCTGTAACGATTTGATATGGTAGCAAAAAAACTGCCCAACCAAATGCGTAGAGAAAGAGACCAACGGTTATCAACAGATAATCCTTGACCTCATTCCAGATTTTAATATTCTCTATCATTTAATTACGATATTAACAATCTTCTTTGGAACTATGATAACTTTAACTATATTCTTTCCTTCAAGATATTTCAGACTTCTTTCGTCTTCAATAACTGCTTTCTGTATTTCATCATTGCTAGCATCTGTAGCAAAAGTCTTCTGATAACGAGCCTTTCCGTTGAAACTAACAGTGAGCTGCATCTCGCTTTCTGCAAGATATTTCTCTTCAAACTTTGGCCATGCTGCATCGCAAACACTACCCTTTTCTCCGAGAGTATGCCACAATTCTTCTGCAATATGTGGAGCAAATGGAGCAATAACAACTACCAAATTCTTCAACAATGCCGCACTCTTACACTTCTGCTGACCCAATTCGTTTACTGCAATCATGAATGCACTGATAGCTGTATTGTAGCTGAACTTTTCAATATCTTCAGTTACTTTCTTTATCAGTTTGTGAACGCTCTTCAGACTCTCTGCTGTTGGCTCTTCGTCAGTAATAGCAAGTTCGTCTGCATTCTTTACCCAGAATAGGTTCCAGAACTTTTTAAGGAATCTGTGGCAACCATCAATACCGTTGGTATCCCAAGGCTTACTAGCCTCTACTGGACCTAAGAACATTTCGTAAAGACGAAGTGTATCTGCACCATAAACCTCAACTATCTTGTCTGGATTAACCACATTGAACATGCTCTTAGACATCTTCTCTACAGCCCATCCACATACATACTTTTCATCTTCAAGTATAAACTCAGCATTGTTGTATTCAGGACGCCAAGCTTTGAAAGCCTCTGTGTCTAGAATATCGTTGCTCACAATGTTTACATCTACGTGTATAGGAGTTGTCTCATACTTATCTTTAAGTCCAAGACTCACGAATACAGGAGCTTTAGAATGATCATCGCTATTGATACGATAAACAAAGTTTGAACGTCCCTGAATCATACCTTGGTTGATAAGCTTCTGGAATGGCTCTTCCTTGCAGCTTACTCCATTATCAAACAAGAACTTGTTCCAGAAACGGCTGTAAATAAGATGGCCAGTTGCATGCTCTGTTCCACCTACATATAAGTCTACATTCTGCCAATATTCATCAGCATCCTTACCCACAAGAGCTTGGTCATTAGAAGGGTCCATATAGCGCAGATAATAAGCTGAACTTCCTGCAAATCCAGGCATCGTGTTCAGTTCAAGAGCGAATACTTTTTCTTCATCAATCAAACTCTTATCAACGATACACTTGTTTGCTTCGTCCCAAG
>JAGPJJ010000127.1 GCA_018054505.1 Prevotella sp. | reverse complement strand
AAACGATTTCCCACAAAGACAGATAAATTATACTTCATATCCAAATCCTGTCCGAATTTAGTGTATGTAACGTTATCTAAGCTGTAATAAAACGAAGCTTTGGAAGTAGCGATATTGGCAACCGCGCGCAAGTAGATAACAGAATCACATGTTATCGTATTTGAATACACATTTTTATCAGCTGTGTTACTCTGAACTATATTAAAAGTGTTTCCTTGTTTGTTAATCGCTATATATGCGTAAGGATTCTGAAACACAGCAATACCAGCCATATCACCGTCATGCATATTGCTTACATTCATACGTATTGTTCCATATGAAGGTTTGGTATTATCTCTATATCCAAAGATACGTTGTGTAAGCATGTTCCTTGATTTCTGTAAAGAGTCTGTTACAGATGCTGTGTAAAGACGCAATCTACCAGGATTTTCCAACAAAGACCATTTTGAGTTATCTGAATTATGATTCCATTGCCATTGGCTGCCTAAAAGATAATTCTTGAAATTGTCGTTTGTTGGCAAATATTTTCTATCATAGTTCACACCAACATTCGGTTTTGTATATGTTCCAGCATCAGTACCATTATTACCAATAACAGGCCAATTATCATTCCAGGTAACTGGTAATAAATAAGGCATTCTTCCAAAAGCTCCACAATCTCTCATAAGCATTGTCCACCATTCGTTACTTTGAGTTTGTATCATTGCTCCTTGATGGATATCATCGCTATTAAAAACTTCTTTCTTCTCGTAAGGACCAAATACATTTTTTGAACGGAAGCACCACTGGGTTGCAGGCCATGCACAACAAGTTGAATAGATATAATAATATCCGTCTTTCTTGAAGAAATGACTGCCTTCCAGTCCGTCAAAGCCTCCATCTACAGCAACTTCCTTCACTGGAGCAAAATTATCGTCCAACTGGATAACGCTTAGATTTTTATTTCCACATACTACATAGGTTGTTCCGTCGTCATCAGTCATCATTCCTGGATCATAATAACCTCTTGAAAGACGTGTCATAGTCCAAGGTCCTTCAGCATCTGTAGCTGACAACAAATATCCACCAGCATCATCACCATTTCCAAAGGCATTAAAAAGTATATAGAATTTTCCATTTTTATACATAAGACTGTTAGCCCATGCACCTTTTGAATAGATATTTTTACCGTCTTCAAGGTTATATTCTGAATTAGAAGACATTTTTGCAAGCGGATTACTACAATATTCCCAATTCACCAAATCCTTTGATTTGAGCAGAGTACAGCCTGGGAAATTATGCATCGTCGTTGACACCATATAATATGTATCGCCAACCTTCTGAACGTCTGGATCCGGAAAATCAGCTTGAATCACTGGATTTGTGAAAGTTCCATCTCCATTGTCAGAACACGATTTAAATGTAAAGTCTGCATGTGGATATTGTTTAGTTGCATAATCCTGATACCAATGATATGTAGGCCAAGGACATGCTTCATTATCAGTCAGAAAAGTATCTCCGCTTCCTTGGTCATCCTTGAATTTTGCCATAAGATCTGGAGTTGTGAATATCAACCAACTAACGTTTCCACAATCATCTGTTATCTTCTTGAAGTTAGCACCAAATCCAGTTCCGCCAGCAGTTCCAGTAACACCTTTACCAAATGAAGATTGATACTTTTCCGGTGCCCAGTCCATTTCTGTCACAACGATAGGTGCCAAGTCTGATATTGGTTTTATCTGTTTATTCCAACCATCATTAAACAACTGATAATTTACGTCTGGAGTATTTTCAGATCCACTATTATACCATCCCGGATAACAATGTACTGCGTAACCAATGTTCTCGCCTTTTATTGGATAATCGGCAAAACCTTCATAGTTAGCCTGATAACCCAATCCTGGCACCAACACAATGTTATTACAATTTGCACGAATTGTATTTGTTATAGTTTGAAAATAGTCACTCAATTCCTTGAAACCAGCCTGCTTCCCATCAGACCATATACGCACTGGTTCATTGGCTAGTTCGAACATTATGTTTGGATTATTCTTTATATATGAGTCTGCAGAAACATAATTCCAAACCTTGATAAGATATTTTTGATATGCATCACCCACAGCGATAGAATCTGGACAAACACCTGGTGGACGCATTATAACATAAAGTCCGTGACTAATCGCATACTTAGCCATAGGCACAAAAACACTTTGAAAGTATGTTGTAAAACGATTATAATCAAAAGCCGAAATATCACTCTCTCCTTTTGTCTGTATACCTGGAGTATTAGACCAATAAGGATCCATGTGTAAGCGTAAGAAATTAACTTTCCAACCAGCAGCCAGAATGTTATCTATCAATCCTTGATTATAATTTAAACACGCATTGACATCATAGTTATTCCATACTGCGCCACGCTCATTAAACCACGGACTATAAGTCTGTGCAAAACCATGCAAGTTCACAATATTCCCATTAGCATCCTTAAAATATCTGCCTTCGACATGCAACTGTGGCATTGCCATACCTTCCCAAGCGGAAGCTGTAATTGAAGAAAACAATAAAACTATATACAATATAGTTTTTAGACGATAATTTCTCATAAGAAATAATAGATTATTATTACATGCACCCATGAATAATTATAATTTAACTTACTGCACTTTGATTTTACAAAAGTAATATATTAAATTATAATACTACTATATACATATTACATATACTTTTCGTGATGTAACAAATACATATAATAATCAAAAATATATTATTATAAATGAGGAGCTTAATGCATAATAGAGCACAAAGAAAGGCGGAGAAAAGATATCATTCCCCGCCTCATTTTTTCTTGCTCTGATTATAAAATCAGATAGCCATATGGTATGGCTTAAAGAAATTAGGTTGACCATCCTCTAACGGATTGGTTCCTATTTGATTACGTTTCAAATATATGAAAATAAGAAATATGTTCCAACTAATTTCGCCATTATTTTTTGATTTTAACATTGTAATCGCACACAAATTGGAACGTATCAGAAACATGCTGTAACGGCTATCTTTTTAATCATCTCTTAAGATTATTCCACCTTATTCTAAGGTATAACAAGATCACTTAATACGTTTGTATTATTCATTTCTTATATGTAATCATATTGTAAGGATTTCATAACTCAAAGGCAATATTATTGAAACATTACTTATTTATCTTTGCATTGTCTAAGAAAGAGAAACTTGAAAAGATTTAAAAGAGAAACTGAATAACAACAGCGCTTACAATCTTATCATCAAGTATCATATCAGACAAAAAAAATGACGGCGTGCAATCTCCTTCAATGAGCTTGATAACACAACAAGTGTGGCTTTGAAAGAAGACGAGCAACAACTGGGCAAAGTTACCATTACAGCGGTAGAGCGAAAAATACAGAGGTGGTAATGATTCAACTAGCCAAAAACAGTTCCGTCATAGTGAGCAATATATCGGCATAAAAAATACAAAGAACACAAGATTTAAATGCAAAAAAGGTTATACGACACGTGCCAGAAAAATACAACGGTT
Organism: Prevotella sp.; assembly: GCA_018054505.1. Classification (GTDB taxonomy): domain Bacteria; phylum Bacteroidota; class Bacteroidia; order Bacteroidales; family Bacteroidaceae; genus Prevotella. The sequence goes on along the minus strand of JAGPJJ010000127.1, from coordinate 1,938 downwards.
AGTTTACGGATAAGCATACCTTTAGCAGCGATGCACTTGACTGTAGCATAGGCTATGTGTATGCTAACCGTAATCTTCCAGCCATCCCAAATACGAGAGCATAAGCTTAAGAAAGCTCTGATTCACAAAACATAAACGATTAAATTAGGTCAGTTATATAATTCAACTATTAAAGGTGCATCATGACAACAAATGATGCATCTTTTTGTATGTTATTCAGATTTACTGAGAAAAAAGCGGTGTTGGCTGATTAGTTTTTAAAATAATTTAATGTTTGATTATATTTGCGGAAAGTTCTTATAAACCAAAATAATTATGAAACAGCGTATAAACTTATTGCTTATTACTGCAACAACAAAGCTAATCGCGTGCTCATCTGGTAACGACATTTTTGATGATAACTATGAAAATACCAGTTCTAATTCATCTAGTTCCACAGGAAGTGCAGGCAGGGCGCTAGAAGATTTAGCTACATTCGACATTGCCATTGACTCAACTTCTACTGTTACCGAAAATGAAATAACAAATACCAATGACGAGAACTATTTAGAAAGCAGCACTTTTACACAAATATTATGAGTCTTTCAATGGGACGTAGTTATAATGGAACTTTACATCACCTTCTATGAAGACTGGTAGCAGCTACACAATATATACAGGAAGCGAATCAACAGGTACGGCATGGCATGGACTTATAACCGCCGCCACATTAAGTAGCACAGGAACATCAGCAGCATCAGTAAGTTCATTAAGCAGTCCATATTCTTCATGCGGAAGTAGCATCGGAGGTATGGGAGGTGGTGGATTCCCTGGTGGTGCCCACTAACAAGAACACAATATGCAATTTTTATATAAACATAACGTTATAAGAATAATGAAAATAAAATCATCCGCTTATAAGGAAAATTTAATATACCTAACTTTATGGTTGATATTATTTATTGCTCCCGCATCAAGTATGTATATGCGGGTGCAGAATAACTCAGCCATGTCTATGGACTGGTCAGAGATATTCCATGTATGGAATTTGTACACGGCATATCTAATCATTTTTCTTATACATAATTTCATATTGGCACCCTTGCTGATATACAAAAAGAAAAAGGTAATCTATTTAGCTACGACAATATGTCTTATCACTATTTTTGTCATCTTCCAATTTTCACAGAAGCCAAAGGACTTCAGAAAAAAAATGGAAAAGCACAGAATAGAGTTCATGGCTAGAGACTTGCGCATGCATGGGTTTAAAGTAGATAAACTGCCACATCAATTTGACAGGGCAGATCATGGACCTATGGGAATGAATGATCGACCTGACATGAAAGAGAGACATCCGGATCTACCTATGTTCTTAGCAGAAAAAGATATTATATCGTCAATGATATTAGTCTTACTTATTGGTATGAATCTTGGTGTGAAATTATATTTCAAGAATGACAAGGACTCTAAAGAGATGCAACAACTTGAGAAGCAAAACCTTCAACAGCAATTGGAATATCTAAAATATCAGATAAATCCGCATTTCTTTATGAATACCCTTAACAACATTCATGCACTTGTAGACATTGATCCAGAGAAAGCAAAGACTACGATTGTCGAACTATCTAAAATGATGCGCTATATACTGTATGAAGGAAACAAATCTTTGATTCCTGTAGCACGCGAAATACAGTTTATCAATAACTATATAACATTAATGAAACTCAGATACACCGATAAGGTGAAGATTTCACTTGACATACAACATGCTATAAACGACATGGGAATTCCTCCACTCATGTTGATAACGTTCATTGAAAACGCATTTAAACATGGCATAAGTTATCAGCAAGAGAGTTTTATCAATATCAGTATTAGTTTCACAGGCAAAAGACTTTTCTTTACTTGCATCAACAGTAAAAAGCAAGAAGAAAATTCAGAGAAACAAGAAACAGGACT
>JAGPJJ010000126.1 GCA_018054505.1 Prevotella sp. | reverse complement strand
AGGAATTCACTTTTTGCCAGCATATAAAGATTTATTGTATATAAGGAATAAGTCAATAGTTGTAACTCATAAAAAAGGGACATGCCTATAAATTAAATAGACATGTCCCATTATGATATAATCAAATTGTTATTCAAACATATTTCATCAGTATATCCCACACGGCAACGATATGACATATACTACCCGCCAACACAAAGAAATGGAATACCGTATGCATATACTTTCTTTTGTTTATGCTATAGAATACAGCACCTGTAATATAGCAGACACCTTCTGCTATTATCCATTGTAGGGCGCCACCACTTAAAGAGTCTAGCATAGGTTTAAAAGCAATGAGCACGCTAAGTCCCATTCCAACAAAAGCTATCGTTTCCAAATTGCTGTGATCCTTCAAGTTGACAAAACTTATTATAGTACCAACTATAGCGCATCCCCAAACAAAACAGAACATCGTCACACCCCAATATCCTTGATCACGTAAAGCGATAAGTGTTATTGGAGAATAGCTTCCGGCAATATGCCAATAAATTGCAGAATGATCCCATTTACGCAACCGTTCTTTCCACTTACTCCAAGCTGACAAAGAATGATATATTGTAGAAGCTACATAAGAGGATAGCATTCCAAAGAGATATAGTATCACTCCAGCTGTAGCTAATCCGTCACGCGCACGTGAGCACCACACCAAGAATATCGCTCCAAACACGATGCCCAATGCGATACCTGCGGCATGGCTCCATGAGTTCCAGATTTCTTCTTTATGACTGAAATGTATCTTTCTATTCATAACAATTTATTGTCTGTAAACTATCTATTGAAATTACTTCTTTTTTGAGTTGATTTTACCAACATTTCCTGTACGTTTCAGTACTCCCCATGTCTGTAATTCACCCTTTATAGCACGCTTGAAGCTCTTAAATAGTACTACATACATAATCCAACGATATGCAAAGCGCTGAGGTATGATCCATAACAGCACTCGTAGCGGTTGTTTCTCGAAGAGGTAAGCTGCTACAGAAACACTACAGTCAACGGCTGTAAACATTAGATAATATATAAATATCTGCCATGCGTTACCACTAAACAGACCTATAATCATGAATAAATCAGCAAGTGGCGAGAAGGTTGGAATAATAAACTGGAATATCAGCATGTTAGGTAAAGCCCAGAAACCTAATCCCTTATTTTTCTTAACCATTAATGCATCACGATGCTTCCAGAAAGTCTGCATCACTCCAAAGGTCCAGCGCACACGTTGTTTCATGAACTGTTTAATATGCTCTGGTGCCTCAGTCATTGCGACAGCACGGTTCTCATTTTCAATCAAATATCCTGCACGATTGATTCTTATTGTTAAGTCACAGTCTTCAGCCAAAGTATCGGTAGTCAATCCTCCAGCATCTTCTATTGCTTGCTTTCGGAATGCACCAATAGCACCTGGAACAACAGTAATTGCATTAATGGCAGCATAAGCCATACGATCAAAGTTCTGGCTTGTTGTATATTCAATAGCCTGCCATTTTGTTAACATATTACGTTGATTTCCAACTTTCACATTACCAGCAACCGAACCAACCTTTTCTGACCCTGGTCGCAAGAAGTGTGACATAAGCAGAGAGACAGCATTCGGATACAGTTTCGTATCAGCATCAATACATACAAGATACTCTGCATCTGTATGCATAATACCATAGTTAAGCGCAGATGCTTTACCGCCATTAGGCTTTGTAAGTATCACCATCTTTGAATTATCGCTGAAAGCATCGCATACGTACTTGTAAGTATTGTCATTACTACCGTCGTCTACAAATATCACATTAAAATTAGGATAATCCTGATTGAGCAAATTCTCCAAAGAAGAAACGGCATCAACTTCTTCATTATACGCAGGTACAATGATAGAAACCTTTGGTGCATCAGATGTTATACTTACATCTTGTTGCAGTTGTTTTTCCTTACGACGTTCCTTTATTGTTAGACAAACCATAAACAGCAATCGTCCTATACCCAAAATGATAAAGATGATAAACATTGCTGTAAGGAACTGTATTATATCATATGTCGCAGTAACAAGAGCCAAATTGGCTTGCATTGCATAATACTCTTTTCCCTTTTCAACGTTAGGCATCAACTGGTCACGTTTCTTTTGAAGAATATCTTCCAACGTAACAAATTTATAGCCTCTTTTTTGGAAATACTCTATAATACGTGGCAAAACCTTGATGGTCTCTTTTCGTGTATCTCCACCAGCATCATGCAATAATATCACATGACCTGCGCCCTGCTTCACTTGCTTAACAACTCTATTAAATATCTGATCAGCAGTGATTCCTGGCTCCCAGTCTTCAGGGTCTATACTCTCACCAACATCAATATAGTTTTGCTCTCTTGCCAAGACAACCGGTACAAGTTCCTCCATGTTTGCTGGTTCACTATCAGCATTATATGGTGGGCGGAAAAGTATTGTGGTATGTCCAGTAATACATTCGATAAGAAGTCTGGTAAGTTTCAGCTCTGCAAAAGTTCTATCAGGTGAAACATTGGCAACATTACGGTGAGAGAATGTATGGTTACCTACAAGATGACCTTCATCATATATACGTCTTACTAAAGGTACATTACGTTCTGCTTGTATTCCCACTACGAAGAAAGCGGCATGCAACTTATACTTCTTCAATATATCAAGAACCTTTGGAGTCCAACGATAATCAGGTCCATCATCAAAAGTTAGCAACAGTTCTTTATCTCCAGCTTCACCATATTTCATAATCTGGTATGAAGTAGGAATCTTGATATAATATTCCTCGGCGATAAGACTGTTTGTGCTATCCATCACAAGTTTAATCTTACCCTGTTTAGGTGTCTTCTTGACATCCAGAATTTCACCGTCACCAAGATAATTAATACCACTATTGAGCTTTACTTCCTCAAATTCATGCTGTCCAACTTTTCCAAATGAACTGCTTTGCATATCATTACCATAGTATTTCCAGATACGATTATCCTCACTTCCCATACGCCAAAGTCCAAATCCGGCAAGTCCGTATTCAGAACCGAAACGCATCACATTAAATGTTGTAGCAGCATCTGTGAAATACACCTGATGCAGATAATCTCTTTCATCACGATATGCGAAATCAAGGTTATATGTATTGTTATCAAAGTTTATCTTTGATCCACTTTCTGCAGCTTTTGCTAAAGCACCTTGATAATCAAGACTGACGTTTCCATTAGGATTATTACTCCAGTCGTATCCAAATGCAGCAAGACCTAATATAATTTTATTATTAGGAACATCAAGTGCAGTATGGTCTAAAGCAGCCTCTATCCACTTTTGCGAAGAAACAGGACCAGGATCACTTGACTGAGAATACTCATCATAAGCCATTAAGACCAGATAATCAAGGTATTTTGCTAGTTCCTTATAATTATAGTCATCATTAAACGGTTCAACATCCTCTGTCACCAGAAGACCATTATTATGCATCGTTGTGGAAAGTTCCTTGATAAATGTAATCAAGTATTCATCACTGTTTTCGGTGAGTTCCTCAAAGTCAATATTAACTCCAACGAAATTATTCTTCACACATTGATAAACGATGTTATCAATAAGCTTACGACGTTTCGTCGGATTATGCAGAATACGACTTACAACATCACCACGGAAAGATTTGTTAATATTATTCGTAAGTATTGGCATAATAGGCACACCGCTCTTACGCATCAATGCAAGACCTTTATTGTCTGCTTTTAACTTCATGCCGTCGGTTTTCGGATCAAGAAACATCCACTCAGGCATAACCAAGTTTAGATTATGAATATTTTGACGCAAAGAAGCATACGATTTAGGATCCCATGACACATAGAATCCGGCGCGTATTCCAGCAGAGAAATCAGTCCAACTATCTACGTTTTTCTGAATAAGAGAATCACTACGTCCACCAAAACGTCTCAATTTACCGAGTCTTCTCATTTTCTCCTGTGCATAGTTATTATGCAACTTCTTTTCAGATATAAATGAGCGGAATCCTTTATACTCACGCGAATATTTAGTTTCTTGCAAGAAAGGCTTTGATGCCGTCATTGCACTCCTAAAATCCTGACGGAAAGGGACACTTGGTATATGATCGATAATAAACATTGTAATAAATATTGCAATGAATATCACCGCGATAAAGACAACGACTCTGATTGACCACTTAAATTTCATCCATCTTGACTTGTTGTCTGTCTGAAAAACTTGCTTATTCATATAATCTATTTAATAAATCGTCACAAAGATACACTGTTTTTCGGCATTAAACCAAGATTTGAATATAATTAACTAAACTTTATTAATAATTTTCAGCCCACATTCTTTATGTCATTTCTATTGAATATCAATATACTTTAATTTTAATTGCAATTAATAAATTTGCGTAATTTATAACACCAATGTAACATTATTTCATCAATCAACGTCTATACACATAAAATTGATTAATATATGACTAAAAGAATTACAATCACATTATTGTTCATAATGTCAGTATGCTGTTTAAATGCAAAGGTATACTCTATTAAAGGTAAACTGATTTCTCAGAAAGAGGTTGTTGATTATGCATCCGTGCTTTTACAAAAGCAAGACTCTTCATTCGTGTCTGGCGTTATCTCAGATAAAAACGGACAATTCATTTTTGAAAATCTAAATAATGGAGACTACAAAATTGTAATCACCAGTATTGGTTTTGATGACAAAGTTATGAACGTCAAACTTCAGAATGACAATATAGAACTTGGTAACATCTCTATGTTATCTGCATCGCATCAACTTGGCGAAGTGGTTGTTAATGCGTCAAAAGTCGTAAGGACATCTGATAAACAGATTGCACTACCTACTAAATTTCAAATTAAAGCTTCTAATAACGGCGTAGATTTATTAAGAGCTATGCAACTTAGTTGCTTACATATCAACCCTATTGACAACACAATTTCGTCTTCTGCAAAAGGAGAAGTACAAACTCGAATAAATGGAGCAAAAGTCAGCATACAACAAATACAGGCACTTAGACCAGAAAACATTCAAAGAATTGAATATAATGATAATCCGGGAATGAAATATGGTCAAAACGTTGCTTGCGTCATCGACTATATTACAAAACGTCCGATATCAGGTGGAACATTGTCTCTTGAAAGTCGCCATTCTCCTTTCGATGGATGGGGAGAAGATCAGTTATCAGGATCATATAATAAAGGAAAGTCTGAAATCGGCGCATTTATATGGCAAAGTTACCGCAACCTTCATCAATGGCGTTACAACACTGAAACATTTAATTATCAAGACGGAACTTCATTTACGCGTAACGAAAGTGGGGAACCAGATAAATTAAAATATGACAATCTATATGGTAACATATACTATAATTATAAGAATGGAGACAAATGGTATTTAAATACTACTTTAAATCTTGGTAGAGATAAATCAACAACAAATACAAAAAGCACTTTGTTCCCAATTAATGACAGGAATA
>JAGPJJ010000125.1 GCA_018054505.1 Prevotella sp. | reverse complement strand
CTCCAAAGATAAAAGCTGAAAACGAGCGCAAAATACAGGAATACGAAAAAGCTATAGGTTGGCACCTTCTGAATAACGAACATAAAGCATTTTACTCTCCTAATCGAAAGGATTCTATAATAATTGCGGGTGAAGGCAATTGTGGAACAGGCCGATTCTCTAATAAATCGGATATAAAAAAGACGATGAGAGGAGTAAAGAAAAACGATATAGTGATATTATTACAACATGATCCAATTACTTGGGAGTCAAGGATTCTACCAAATAGTAATGCAGTGCTGACATTAAGTGGTCATACTCATGGCGGTCAAATAAATATATTCGGATTGCGACCTACAAAATTCATCTATCCTAATGACCACGGACTAGCAGAAAAAAATGGTCGCTATTTGTATGTAACAAGCGGAATCGGCGCGTTAATTCCTTTCAGACTCGGAGTTCCAGCCGAGATAACTGTCATTACATTAAAAACAAAGAAATAAAACATTAAGACAACATGAAATATCTTTATCGACTTTACCAATTGGTTATCTGTCTGCCGATATTAATTGTCGACAGCATCTTCACATCACTAGCAACAGTTATAGGTTGTATGCTAGGTAACGGACATTTTTGGGGATACTATCCTGGCAAATTATGGGCATGGTTATGGATAAGATTACTATTTCTTCCTGTAAAAGTTGAAGGACGAGAGAATCTTGATCCAAAGCAGTCATATGTTTTTGTTGCCAACCATCAGGGAGCTTTTGACATATTCTTAATTTATGGCTTTCTTGGAAGAAACTTTAAATGGATGATGAAAAAAGGTATTGGTAAAATACCTTTGATAGGAACAGCTTGCAAATATGCTCACCATATTTTTGTGGACAAGAGTGGACCATCAAAGATAAGAGCAACGTATGATCAAGCACGTTCTATATTGAAAGAAGGAATGTCTTTGGTGGTATTCCCCGAGGGTGCACGCACTTTCACTGGACACATGGGCGTATTTCGTCGTGGTGCTTTTATGCTTGCCGACGATCTTCAGTTACCAGTTGTTCCACTTACAATAAACGGAAGTTTTGATGTAAAGCCACGTACAAAGGATAAATACTGGGTATTTTGGCATCCAATAAAACTCACTATTCATAAACCTATAGCTCCCATTGGTAAATGTCCTGAGAACATCAAAAATCAAATGGAAAAGAGTTATGAAGCCGTAATGAGTGCTATTTCTCCAGAATATCAAGGCTTTGTAGAAAACCCAGACCAATAAAAATAAAAACTTTGTTATTTATTTTGTTCTTATCTCAACTTGCACTATCTTTGCAAAATATTAAAATACTGAATAGCTATGCATGAAAGTGATTCTATCGTAATTATTCCCACATACAACGAAAAGGAAAATATTGAAAATATTATACGAGCCGTATTTAATCTTGAAAAATGTTTTCATATTCTTATTATAGACGACGGAAGCCCAGATGGGACAGCCGCTATTGTGCATCGTTTGATTGATACAGAATTCTCTGATCGTCTTTTTATTATTGAGCGCAAGGGTAAACAAGGACTTGGAACAGCTTACATTGCAGGTTTCAAATGGGCATTAAATCGCGATTATGGTTATATCTTTGAAATGGATGCAGATTTCAGTCATGATCCAAAAGATTTACCACGCCTTTATGCAGCTACTCATGATGAGGGCAACGATGTTGCCGTTGGATCACGCTATGTTAGTGGTGTAAACGTTGTTAATTGGCCTATCGGTAGAGTATTGATGAGCTATTTTGCATCACAATACGTACGCATTGTAACAGGTTTCAGGGTTCATGACACTACAGCAGGATTTGTATGCTACAAACGACGTGTTCTCGAAACTATCGCTTTGGATGCTATTCGCTTTAAAGGATATGCTTTCCAAATAGAGATGAAATACACGTCTCATAAAATAGGATTTAAGATAAAGGAAGTTCCCGTGATATTCGTAAATCGCCGAGAAGGAGTGAGCAAGATGAATGGAGGAATCTTTGGCGAAGCTTTTTTCGGGGTCATTCGTCTCAGACTTGACGGTTGGCTTCGCAAATATCCCAAGTTAAAAGACTAGAATTGGACATCAAGGAAATTAAAAATCTTTATGGTAAAGCTCCTCAAATCGGAGCTTTGATAAAGTTACTTAAAGAAGATACCGCTGGTAATATCTTTTTGAAGGGATTGTCGTGTTCAGCCACGCCGGTTATTTTCTCTTCTTTGTCAGATAAAGTTGACAATACATTTATATTCATATTGCAAGATGCTGACGAGGCTGGATATATTTATCATGACCTCGTACAAATTATTGGATCCGACAATGTGCTGTTTTTTCCTTCTGGATATAAGCGCGCGGCAAAGCACGGACAACGCGACAGTGCAAATGAAATATTACGTACGGAGGTTCTAGCCAAAGTTGCATCGCATAATAGCACTAGCAATGTCCTATTTATTGTTTCTTATCCTGATGCTCTCGCAGAATTAGTAGTATCAAAGAAACAACTTGATGAACGTCGTTTGTCTTTAAAAGTAGGACAAAACATCGATATTACTGATGTTGAACACATATTACGAGAGTATGGTTTCGCTGAAACAGATTATGTTTACGAACCAGGTCAATTTGCTATTCGTGGTAGTATATTGGACGTCTACTCTTTCAGCTGTGAATATCCATTCCGTATAGATTTTTTTGGAGACGAAATAGATACAATTCGTACATTTGAAGTTCAAGACCAATTATCAAAAGACAAACGAGAAAGTATAGAAGTTGTTCCAGAACTTGTAAATTCTATATCTGAAAAGATTTCCTTTCTGAAATTTCTGCCAGAAAACACCTTCATTGTAATGAAGGACTTCACGTATATTCATGATGTCATTGAACGAATATATAAAGACGGTTTTTCTTCACAGGCTCTTACCGACAGACTTGAAGGCGCCACAGAGCTAGAACAAAAGCAAATTGTAAATGAACTTAATCGTGACAAATCTTTTGTCAGTCCATATCAATTTACCGAAGATGCTGCAGCTTTTCGTCATATTGAATTTGGGCCAACCCTTAACTCTAAGGCAAAGCAATCTTCAAAAAATTCAACGATTCAAGATGCTTCAATAAGTTTTGAGATCACTCCGCAACCACTTTTTCATAAGAATTTTGATTTGCTAACACAAACGTTTGAGGATTATATTCTTAAAGGTTACAAATTATACATACTTGCCGATAGTGAAAAGCAGACACAAAGACTAAAAGACATATTTGCTGACATGGATTCTCCACAGGCCAATTCTATCGTTTTTGAGCCTGTCAACAAAACAATCCACGAAGGATTTACTGATGACAAATTAAAAATATGTCTTTTCACTGATCATCAAATATTCGACCGCTTCCACAAATACAATTTGAAAAGTGATAGCGCTAGAACCGGTAAGATTGCGCTCACAATGAAAGAACTCCAGGAAATGGAACCTGGAGATTTCATCGTTCATATAGATTTTGGAATCGGCAAGTTTGGCGGTCTTGTCCGTGTACCCGCAGGCAACAGCTATCAAGAGGTAATACGCATCATCTACCAACATAATGACAAGGTGGATGTGAGCATACATTCATTATATAAAATTAGCAAATACAGACGTAGTGATACAGGAGAACCTCCACGTCTAAGTATTCTTGGAAGCGGAGCTTGGGATAAGCTTAAGGAGAAGACCAAAAAACGTATAAAAGATATTGCACGTGATTTGATCAAACTATATGCCCAACGTCGACATGAAAAAGGATTTGCATACAGTAACGATAGTTACATGCAACATGAACTAGAAGCTAGTTTCCTCTACGAAGATACCCCAGATCAAAGCAAGGCAACACAAGATGTTAAAAACGATATGGAGAGTGCACGTCCTATGGATCGACTTATTTGTGGTGATGTAGGTTTTGGAAAGACAGAAGTTGCTGTCCGCGCAGCTTTCAAAGCCGCATGTGACAGTAAGCAGGTTGCAATACTCGTACCTACAACTGTGTTAGCTTATCAACATTATCAAACATTCCTCAGTCGCCTTAATGGCATGCCCGTTAGAGTAGAATATTTATCAAGAGCTCGTTCTACCAAACATACCAAACAGGTTTTAGAAGATCTTGAATCAGGAAAGATTGATATACTGATAGGAACACAAAAGCTTATTGGAAACTCGGTAAAATGGCATGATTTAGGACTTCTTATCATTGATGAGGAGCAGAAGTTTGGCGTTTCTACTAAGGAAAAATTACGCAAAATCAAAACGAATGTAGATACGCTTACGATGTCAGCTACCCCAATACCACGCACACTGCAGTTCTCTTTAATGGGTGCACGTGACATGAGTATCATTCGCACTCCGCCACCAAACAGATATCCTATACATACTGAATTAGCAACATATAGTCATGAAGTTTTAGCCGATGCGATAAACTTTGAAATGAGCCGTAATGGACAGGTATACTTTGTCAACGACCGTATCAATAGTTTACAGGAAATAGCTAACCTCATACATAAATATATACCAGATTGCCGTATTGCGATTGGTCATGGCAGAATAAAACCAGAGGAACTTGAAAAAATCCTTGTTGGATTTATGAACTACGACTATGATGTGTTGTTGTCTACAACCATTGTTGAAAATGGTATAGATATCAGCAATGCCAATACCATCATCATAAATGATGCTCATAGATTCGGACTTTCAGACCTTCACCAAATGCGTGGGAGAGTTGGCCGTAGCAATCGCAAAGCCTTCTGTTATCTTTTAGCACCGCCGAAGAGTTTACTAACTCCAGAGGCACGCCGAAGATTAGAAGCTTTGGAGACATTCTCTGATTTGGGTAGTGGATTTAATCTAGCTATGCAGGATCTTGACATTCGTGGAGCAGGTAATCTTCTTGGTGCAGAGCAAAGCGGTTTCATGGAAGATTTAGGCTATGAAACTTATCAGAAAATTCTTAGTCAAGCTGTTACTGAACTAAAGAACGATGAGTTTCATGACGTTTATGCACAGCAAATTGCAGAAGGTGAGAACATTAATGGTGATGAGTTTGTTGAAGATTGCGCTATTGAAAGCGACTTGGAAATGTATTTCCCAGACAACTATGTTCCTGGAAGCAGTGAACGAATGTTGCTTTATCGTGAGCTTGATAGTATCAACGATGATCACGAACTGTCACTCTACAGAAAACGACTTATTGATAGGTTTGGTGAAATCCCAAAAGAGGGAGAAGAACTTATGCAGGTTGTTACGCTTCGTCGACTAGGTAAAAGTCTTGGCTGTGAAAAAATCATGTTAAGACAAGGAAAGATGAACATGCAGTTTGTTAGTAATCAAGAAAGTGCATATTACCAAAGTAACGCCTTTGCTGCAGTGATCAACTATGTTGGAAGTAACCCACGTAGATGTGATTTCAGACAGGTTACAAACCGACGTTTATTAAGCATAAATAATATTTCTACTGTTGGTGATGCCGTCATCGTATTAAGAAATATGTTAGA
>JAGPJJ010000018.1:15811-19051 GCA_018054505.1 Prevotella sp. | reverse complement strand
TTATCCTTTGCACTAACGTTAAGGATACCATTGGCATCAATGTCGAATGTTACCTCAATCTGTGGAACACCACGACGTGCTGGAGCAATACCTTCAAGATTGAACTGACCGATACTCTTGTTCTGAGATGCCATTGGGCGCTCTCCCTGAAGTACGTGGATAGTTACTGCTGTCTGGTTGTCTACTGCTGTAGAGAATGTTTCGCTCTTCTTGCAAGGAATAGTAGTGTTTGACTCAATAAGTTTTGTCATTACGCCACCCATAGTCTCGATACCCAATGTAAGAGGAGTAACGTCTAGCAATACGATATCACCAACTCCGTTTTCCTTGTTAAGGATAGCTCCCTGAATGGCAGCACCTACTGCAACAACCTCATCAGGATTTACACCCTTTGAAGGTTCTTTGCCGAAGTAATTCTTAACCAAAGTCTGTACGGCTGGGATACGAGAACTACCACCTACGAGGATAACCTCGTCAATATCTGATGTTGAAAGTTTTGCATCACGTACTGCATTCTGGCAAGGTACAAGACAAGCCTGAATAAGGTCGTGTGCTAGCTGTTCAAACTGTGAACGTGTAAGAGTCTTAACAAGGTGCTTTGGAACGCCACCCTCTGCTGAGATGTATGGCAAGTTGATTTCTGTAGATGTAGAACTTGAAAGTTCAATCTTTGCCTTCTCTGCAGCTTCCTTAAGACGCTGCATTGCCATTGGGTCTTTCTTTAGGTCGATACCTTCGTCAGCTTTGAAACCGTCTGCGAGCCACTTGATGATTACCTGGTCGAAGTCATCACCACCAAGGTGAGTATCACCATTTGTAGAAAGTACTTCGAATACACCGCCACCGAATTCAAGAATAGAGATATCGAATGTACCACCACCAAGGTCGAATACAGCAATCTTCATATCCTTATTTGCCTTGTCTACGCCATAAGCAAGAGCTGCTGCTGTTGGCTCGTTAACGATACGCTGAACGTTAAGACCAGCAATCTGTCCAGCTTCTTTTGTAGCCTGACGCTGTGAATCAGAGAAGTATGCAGGAACAGTGATAACTGCGTCTGTAACTTCCTGACCAAGATAATCCTCAGCAGTCTTCTTCATCTTCTGAAGAACCATGGCTGAAATTTCCTGTGGAGTATATTTGCGACCCTCGATTTCAATACGTGGGTAACCATTTTCGTTAATTACAGTATAAGGCATACTTTCAGCTTCCTTGCGGCTCTGGTCGTAAGTCTCACCCATGAAACGCTTGATAGAATATACTGTGTTCTGTGGGTTAGTGATAGCTTGACGCTTTGCAGGATCACCTACTTTACGCTCACCATCCTTAACAAAACCAATTACTGAAGGAGTTGTACGCTTACCTTCACTGTTTGCAATTACTACAGGTTCGTTTCCTTCAAATACAGAAACGCAACTGTTAGTTGTTCCTAAGTCGATTCCAATAATCTTTCCCATAATTGTATATATTTTATTTTTAATTCTTATTTGTTGTTGTCTTAGGATTTTCCGAAGACACTCATTAAATAACAAACCATGTGCCAATGACTATACAATGACAAAATGGCTGACATTGTGACAGAAGTCCAATGCCAGCCATATAAAAAACATTATAAGAGAGAGGTTTTTACCAGATATGGGCACGCTTTTCTACAGGAACATACAACTTGTCACCTGGCTTGATGTCAAATGTATCATACCATGCATCAATCATCGGAAGTGCACCATTTACACGAGCTATGTTTGGAGAGTGAGTGTCTGAGTTTACAATATAAGCTACAAACTGAGGTGCTATGTTGCTAGCCCAGATACGACCATAAGCAAGGAAGAAACGCTGTTCTGGAGTAAATCCATCTTTGTTTTCTAATGGAGTTTTCTTCATAGAGTTCTTCAACGCTCTGAAAGCAACGTTTATACCACCATTATCACCGATATTCTCACCAAGGGTCTTTTCACCGATGACTTTAAGTCCAGGAAGAACTTCCTGAGTGCTAAACCAGTCGGCAAGAACTTTTGTACGCTTGTCATAGTTTGTCTTATCTTCTGCTGTCCACCAGTTGTTGAGGTTTCCATTCTTGTCAAACTGACATCCTTGATCATCAAATCCGTGGCTCATCTCGTGTCCGATTACACTTCCGATACCGCCAAAGTTAGCTGCTGCGTCTGCCTCTGGATCAAAGAATGGTGCCTGAAGGATAGCTGCAGGGAAGTTAATACTATTTGTTTCAGGACTGTAGAAAGCATTGACTGTCTGTGGAGTGCAGAACCATTCCTCTTTGTCTACTGGTTTTCCGAAACGCTTCTTTACTTCGTATTTCTGTAATACAACGTTCAGGTTTTCAAGATTTTCACGAAGACTCTTGCTTTCGTCAACAACAACGGCTGAATCATTATTCTGCCATTTGTCAGGATAACCTATTCTGATGCGGAATGCTCTTAACTTTTCTATAGCTTGCTTCTTAGTTACATCTGTCATCCAAGTGTTTTCCTGAATGCGTTCAGCTAAAGCGTCTTGCAAGTTTCTTACAAGTTCTATTGCAAGTTGCTTACTGCTTTCAGGGAAGTATTTCTTAACATATAGTTTACCTACAGCTTCACCAAGAAGATTCTGTACGAAACTTAATGCATATTTCCAACGAGGTTGCTGTTCTTTCACTCCATAAAGAGTTTTATTGAATTCAAACTTGCGGTCGAAGAACTTCTTTGAAAGGGTACCTGCAGCACTGCTCACAACACCATATTCCATATAAGCCTTCAAATCTTCTAAAGGAGTCTTAGCTAAGATCTTCTCAACTTCGTGTATTGGTTCAGGTTGACCTACGTCTACACTGTCAATAGCAGGGAAGAAGTTTGATTTTGCCAAATAGTTCCAGTCAATTCCTGGATAATCCTTTAGCAATTTACCCCAACTCATCTTATGATAGTTAGCTTGAGGATCACGAGACTTAATCTGATCATAGCTTACCTTTGCAATTTGATTCTGAATTGAGAATATAGCCTGCATTTTCTTTTCAGCTACAGCATCACTGTTGCCGACCATTTTAAGAAGGTCTTTAATGAGACTCTTATATGCTGCAACAACTGCTTTCTGCTGTTCGTTAGGCTTTGTATAGTATTCTGGATCAAGTCCGATACCACCTTGATTTACAGAAACTAGATATTTGTCAGAGTTCTTTGCGTCAGTGCCTAATCCGAAACCATACATCGTGGTGTTATAGCCAATAGCAGACAAGTCAACCAT
>JAGPJJ010000018.1:10485-15711 GCA_018054505.1 Prevotella sp. | reverse complement strand
ATACAGAAGATAGCAACTAGGAAAGCGATTGAAAGATATATCATAACCTGAAATTTTAAACATTTTGATGCTTTGTAAATAATTATCTAATATGATGCCCCATTCTGAAACATACAATCCAATTGAGAATATTCCCATCAGTTTTATCTTCCAGTCCGTCTTTTTGTCAAAGGCTTTTCCTTTGTTGACTGCAAAGATGATATTAAGAAATACAACCCAAAAACCGATTATGCAAATTAAGAAAATGGGTATCGTAAATAATTCGATAATAAGAGATGGCAATGTGTGTGCGTCGTTGCCAGCTGATGTCGCAATTCTTACACTACCAACCTGTATAGAGTCCATTTGTCCTGTAACATTGTTCTTAACTGCCGTGAGAAATTGATTGTCATTCTTTGCTTTGAGTTTAACATAGCTTATTTGCTTCATATTGGTTTTGCCTTCATCAAACTTTTCTTGAGCTTCAGCAGATTTCCACCCATCTTTAAAACTCAAAATAATGTCATCGGCATTATTATATAAGTTAAGAGTAAACCCTAAAGCTATTGCTACAAGGAGCAAAATACAATATATATTAAACTTTCGTTTCATGTTATATTTATTGTTTAATTGATATTAATTATTGAATAACATATTTATATTATCGTTTTTCGATAATGCAAATGTATGGCAAATATCAATTCTATGCAAATAAAATGAGAAAAATATATCGAAAAACGATATTATTTAACTTGCGTTTACAGTTAATCGCGTTCTAGAGGCTGTTTTGCTTACAAAAAGTTATTCTTTCGCAATATAAAGTTTCACTTAAGTGTTTTCATTGTTGTATTAGTGACATAAAGTAAAATTAGACCCTGTTTTGTAATAAATTCCATAGGCTTGACATATAACGATCAACGGGGCTTTACCTGCAAAAGCAAGTAAAGCCCCGTATATCAATCATTCATCTATATTACAAAAACTTTAAAATGACTTCGGCTAATATTTATAGTGGATATTCGTCAAAGGCATATAATACCGTAGACAGATAGCGTTCACCAGTATCAGGCAGCAATACTACAATCTTCTTGCCTTTGTTTTCAGGACGCTTTGCAATCTCTGTTGCTGCAAATGCTGCTGCACCAGAAGATATTCCAACCAAAAGTCCTTCTTGCTGTGCCAATTGACGACCAGCTAATATCGCATCGTCATTCTCAACGTCAAAGACTTCATCGACAAAGTCTGAGTTATAAGTCCTTGGAATGAAACCTGCACCGATACCCTGAATCTTGTGAGGACCGCTTGCACCACCGTGAAGTACAGGAGATGATAGTGGCTCAACTGCGATGATCTTGATATTAGGATTCTTTTCCTTCAAAGCCTTTCCTATACCAGAGATAGTACCACCAGTTCCAACACCAGCAATAAAGATATCAACATTTCCATCTGTGTCATTCCATATTTCCTGACCTGTTGTTTCATAGTGCTTTCTAGGGTTGGCCGGATTTTCAAATTGCTCAAGTATTACACTTCCTGGAGTGGCATCACGTAGTTCTTCTGCTGCCTTGATGGCCCCTGGCATACCTTCCTTACCGCTTGTCAGTCTAACTTCAGCACCATAAGCTTTTACAAGATTACGGCGTTCAACGCTCATGGTCTCTGGCATTGTTAGAATAAGTTTATATCCCTTTATTGCTGATACAAGAGCAAGACCAACACCAGTGTTTCCACTTGTCGGTTCGATAATTGTTGCTCCTGGTTTAAGTTTGCCATCTTTCTCTGCTGCTTCGATCATAGCTAGTCCAATACGGTCTTTTACACTACCGCCAGGGTTGAAGAATTCAACTTTAGCAATGACAGGAGTTTCTACCCCACGAAATTTAGAATACTTATTTAGTTCGACCAATGGAGTGTTTCCAATAAGGTCGGTAATTTGTTTTGCAATCTTTGTCATAATATTATATTTTTAATTTTTTCTTATTATATTTCCTATTTCACGTATTTAAATGCTTCGTCGAGTGCATCAATAAGATCTTCAACATTTTCAGTTCCAATGCTCAATCTTATTGTTGAAGGGTAAATGTGCTGCTCTTCAAGTTCCTTAGGACTAAGCTGTGAGTGGGTCGTTGTTGCAGGGTGGATAACAAGACTTTTCACATCAGCAACGTTTGCAAGCAATGAGAATATCTCTAGATGATCTATGAAAGCCCAAGCCTCGTCTTGTCCGCCTTTTATGTCAAATGTAAATATGCTGCCGCCACCATTAGGGAATAACTTCTCGTATAATGCATGGTCGGGATGTTCTGCCAAAGAAGGGTGGTTTACCTTTGCAACCTTAGGGTTCTTTGCAAGATATTCCACAATCTTCTTTGTGTTGTATGCATGTCTCTCCACACGCAAACTTAATGTTTCAAGTCCCTGAAGTAATATCCAGGCATTAAATGGACTTATTGTCGCTCCAGTGTCGCGTAGTATCACCGCACGTATTCTTGTTACAAATGCAGCTGCTCCTGCAACTTCTGCGAATATTGCTCCATGATATGAAGGGTCTGGTTTTGCTAGAGTAGGGTATTTGTCTGCGTTAGCTTTCCAGTCAAACTTGCCACCGTCAACAATTACTCCACCTAATGAAGAACCGTGACCGCCGATGAATTTTGTTGCAGAGTGAACAACGATGTCAGCTCCGTGCTCAATAGGTCTGATAAGGTATGGAGTACCGAAGGTGTTGTCTACTATAACAATCGTATGATGCTTATGTGCAATTTCAGAAATCTTGTCAATGTCTGTTACACTGGCATTAGGGTTACCGAAAGTCTCAATGATTACCGCTTTTGTGTTTGGGCGGAAACCAGCTTCAACCTCTTTAAAATTTGAAGGGTCAACGAAAGAAACTTCTACACCTTGAGTAGTAAGAGTGTGTTCTAGAAGATTGGTCGTTCCACCATAAAGATTATTTGCGGCTAAAATGTGGTCACCATTCTGAGCAACGTTTTGCAGTGCGTAAGTTACCGCTGCTGCTCCTGAAGCTACAGCAAGTCCTGCAACACCACCTTCAAGGGCTGCAACTCTTTCTTCAAAAACACCTTGTGTTGAGTTTGTAAGTCTTCCATAAATGTTTCCTGCATCACGAAGTCCGAATCTGTCAGACGCATGCTGTGAATTGTGGAAAACGTAACTAGTCGTCTGATAAATAGGTACAGCACGTGAATCAGTTGTTGGATCAGCGTTTTCCTGTCCTACATGAAGTTGAAGTGTCTCGAAGTGTAGTTTCTTTTCATTACTCATAGTTTTAACCCTTTCTTTATTACGTTATTATTATATTCTAATTCATGTTGCAAAGATACGGCAAATAATGATATCGTGAAATCACACATTTAAGTCATTTAGACTACCACAAATGTGGTATTTGGCTATTTTGTGGTATTTAAATCACGTTTTGACTTGCTTTTTATCACAAGCCAGACACCAGAGAATACTAAAATTACTGCTATTCCTTGCATAACTGTAAATACACCAATACCTGTTAAAACGCTTACAGTTACCGATACTATCGGCTGCACATAATTATATATACTAACAACAGTCGGGCGCAGAGAATGCTGTCCTACCATCGTTAATATGTAACCCATATATGTTCCAAAGATCACAACATATCCAGCTTCCCACCAAGTCTTCATTGGAATGATAGCCCAATCGATATTGAAAATGTGAAATCCAGTGAACGGCCATATCATCAGCGTAGCCCAAAGAAACATCCATTTATTAATTGTAAACACAGAATATTTCTTTATAAGGTTATTAAATAGTGAAAGGTAAAGTGCGAAAGATAATTGAGCACCAAGGCACATCAGGTCACCACGTATATCGCCAACCTTTGAACTCACTGCTGCGGCACTTGTAACGATGAGTATGACCGCTCCACAGCAACCAATAAAAACACCAAGAGCTTTTTGAAGTGTTATAGGCTCTTTTAAAATAAAGAATGAAAGCACCATTGCGAATATAGGCATTGATGTTGTCATAATACTTGAGTTTACTGGTGAAGTTATGCTTAGTCCAATTGTGTAAAGACATTGATTACATACCAGTCCAAAAATTGCTGCTGCAGCAAATAATAGTTTGTCTTTTGTAGGAACCGTTTCCTTTTTCACGAATAACGCGGTTATCCAAAATAGTATTGCGCCACCCATCACTCTGAATGAAACCAAGTCAATACCGTCAATACCATGTGTCATAGCATCCTTTCCAAGTGGAGCCATTAATCCCCAGAAGAACTCAGCTGTAAACATGCTGAGATGCGCTTGAAGAGGAATATTCTTATTCTTACCCATTATAATAGTTTTATTAGTGTGCAAAATTATAAAAAAAATCACACTAATTAGGACTGTCTGTGATTTTTATTTGCTATATTTGCGGTATATAATTCTATTAATATGAAATATGCTGATTATATTGAGCAGATAGAGATAGAATCTCTTTGGAGCGGAACAAAACACATTGTGTGGAATTTGGACCGTAAGGTTAATATCCTCAGTGGTATTAACGGTGTCGGAAAAAGTACCATCCTTAATAAGGTTGTGAAAAGTCTTGCACAAGGTGGCGAGTTACCAAGTCACATGCTTAAAGGGGTACATCTTAAAATGCAGCCCGAAGATGCTAAGTGGATACGCTTTGATGCCATCCGCTCTTTTGATAGACCACTGATGAATTCTGATACAATATCAAAAATGGATTTGTCTCTGGCCACAGAACTTGATTGGCAACTGTTTCAGCTTCAGCGTAAGTTTCTTGATTATCAGGTAAACATTGGCAATAGAATTATAACAGCATTGCAATGTGGTGATCCTGATGCTGCTTTGAAGGCACAGAATATATCGCATCCTAAACAAATGTTTCAGGATATGATAGATGATTTGTTTAAGGAAACAGGAAAGAAGATTATCCGTACTGAAAATGAAATACGATTTTCGCAGATAGGAGAAACTCTTGTTCCTTATCAATTATCAAGTGGCGAAAAACAGATGCTTGCTATCTTGCTCACTGTATTGGTAGAAGACCAAAAACCTTATGTGCTGTTCATGGATGAACCAGAAGTGAGTTTGCATTTTGAATGGCAGAAAAGGCTTATTGAACTTGTGATGAAATTAAATCCTAATTTGCAGTTGATAATGACAACACATAGTCCGGCAGTCATCATGAATGGTTGGATGGAGCATGTGACCGAAGTAACGGATATTACTTTCTAAT
>JAGPJJ010000018.1:0-10385 GCA_018054505.1 Prevotella sp. | reverse complement strand
GAGCTAGGTGATGTAAGGATAGATAACCCTGAATATTCTCTTGACAAACTTCACAAGAAAGTGTCACGTGCAGTTGATAACTTTAAAAAGAAGAATTCTAATGCCCGTGATAGCTATCTGGCATTAAAGGATGATTTAAACAGGTTGGGGGTTGAGCCTTCTAATACGTATTTATTTATACAGGGGCATCATCTGTTTGATCATGTAGTGGTGCCGATTATGGATAAAGTTTGCGGTAGATTATATCGTGAGCGTGAGCAGGAAATTGGTGAACAGTCAGTTCACAGCATGCAGTATCAGACAGAGATTTCAAGCTATAAGAATAGTGTAGGAGACATAACTGCAATGCTTAAGAAAAATATGGGTTACACCATGTCACCTCAGTTTAATAATATACTGAATGATGTCTCTGAATTTTTGAATGCGAAGTAACAAACAATATTAAATTTATTATGAGGAAAATTAAAACAGGAAAACCTTTGTCAGAGCGTGAAAATGAATCTCTGAATAGATATTTGGATGAAATAGGAAAGGAATTGCTGTTGTCTGATGACGAGGAAAAGCAACTTGCTGAAAAAATACAAAATGGAGGTAGTGCGGGGGATAGAGCAGTTGAAAAACTTGTCAAGGCAAATCTTCGCTTTGTCGTTTCTATTGCCAAGCTGTATACCGATAATGGTGTTGCTATAAGCGATTTGATTAGCGAGGGTAATATCGGTATGATGAAGGCTGCACTCAGCTTTGATGGTTGTCGTGGTAAACGTTTCGTTGGATATGCTGAGTCATTTGTTCGTGATGCTATTATTCATGCAATAAATGAGCAGAGTGGAATCTATAATCTTCCTAAAAATGAAAGCAATAAAAATGAAAAGGAAAACAGCCGTGCCTTTTCTTTTGATGCTCCGTTGCAGAATGGCAAGAATTTGAGTTTGTTGAGTGTTTTGTCTGACCCAGATGCTCCACGTCCAGATAAGTTGGTGCTTGATGAATCTATTAAGGCAGAACTGCTTCAATCAATGGATGTCCTTAATGAAAGAGAACGACGTGTTGTCCAGTCTTTCTATGGAATAGGTGAAGACAGCATAACCTTTGCCGAAATTGCTGAAAACATGGGATTGAAACGTGAACGTGTGCGCCAGATACGAGATAAGGCAATAAGGAAACTAGGCAAGAATACAACAAATGACACGTTGAAAGCATATCTTAGTTAATTATAGACAGACAAGTCTTTTATATAAAAATTACCGCCGACAAGTAAAACACTTGCCGGCGGTATTTTTTTATATTGAATAGCGTTACCGCCGTTCTTTATTTCACCTCTTCAATGATATTCATGCCTTCTTCTACTGCTTGCATATTAAGCGGTATCAGTTTGTGATGTCTTTCAGGAAGAGTTTTGTATAATGCTTTGTTAAGTCCATCAGTACTTACAATCTTACAAACTTTCAGTAAGCCACCAAGAACAATCATATTGAAAACTTTGGCATTCTTCATTTCTGCAGCCTTGTCCATTGCATCAATACGATATACAGTGATATCCTTTCTTTCAGGAGGATTGATGATTCCAAAACCGTCATAAATCAAAATACCTCCAGGTTTAACCTTTGATACAAATTTATCCATTGACGGTTGATTGAGTACGATTGCGATATCAAATTTACTTAATATAGGTGATGAAATGCGCTCGTCGCTTATAATAACAGTAACGTTAGCAGTACCGCCACGTTGCTCTGGACCATAGGCTGGCATCCATGTCACCTCTTTATCTTCAAGAAGTCCTGAATAGGCAAGGATTTTTCCCATAGAGAGAACGCCCTGACCTCCAAAACCTGATATGATAATTTCTTTCTTCATTTCTTTTGGATTTTACCGGTTACTAAAGATTTGTTGTATCTTTAAGGTCTCCCTTTGGATACTCTTTGAACATGTGCTCAGCCATCCACTCGTTTGCCTGCTTTGGTGATAGTTTCCAACCACTGTTGCAAGTAGATACTATTTCAACAAGGCTAGAACCTTGTCCGTTCATAGATGCTTCAAAAGCTTTGCGTATAGCGGCTTTGGCTTTGCGTATAGATGCTACGTTCTCAACACTCTGACGAGTAACATAACATGTACCGGTAAGATGACTTGCCAGTTCTGTGATGTTAAGTGGATATCCGTGCAATTCTGGTTCACGGCCATAAGGACATGTTGCTGTCTTCTGTCCGATAAGAGTTGTAGGAGCCATCTGTCCTCCGGTCATACCGTAAATGGCATTGTTGATGAATATAATAGGTATATTCTCGCCACGGTTTAGAGCGTGTATTGTTTCGCAGGCTCCAATGCAAGCAAGGTCGCCGTCGCCCTGATATGTAAATACCAAACGGTCTGGCCACAAACGCTTAATACCTGTTGCGACAGCTGGTGCACGACCGTGAGGAGCTTCTTGCCAGTCTATGTCAAGATAGCGATATGCAAATACAGCACAACCAACAGGACTGACTCCTATAGTCTTGTTTTGCATTCCCATTTCAGCTATTACCTCGGCTACTAATTTATGCACTACACCGTGAGAGCAACCGGCACAGTAGTGCATTGCCGTATCGTTCATAAGTTCTGGCTTCTTGTAAACCAGATTTTCAGGTGATATGATGTCGTTATTCATTGTCTATGAGTTTTGTTTTCAGAGCGTTAACAATTTCTTCTGGATCAGGAACGATACCTCCGAGACGTCCGAAGTGTTCTGTTGGTATACCACTTCCTACAGACAACTTCACATCTTGAATCATCTGTCCTGCATTTATTTCCGCAACAAGGATACCCTTTTTGCCATCAACAGCCTTTTTCAATTCCTTTTCTGGGAAAGGCCATAGGGTGATAGGGCGGAAGAGTCCTACTTTGATGCCACGTTTACGTGCCATCTCAATACTCTTTTCTGCAATACGTGCGGCACTTCCGAATGCAACTATTACATAGTCTGCATCGTCACAGTTTGTTATTTCGCATCTTGTTTCATTATCCTTTGCGAGTTGGTATTTAGCCTGAAGAGCCAAATTTCTCTGTTCCATTACTTCTGGCTTCAGTTCAAGAGACGTGATAATGTTCGGTTCACGTGAACTTGGTCTGCCGATACTAGCCCAAGGACATTCTTTTGCAATCTGCTCTTCAGTGCGGCGAGGCTTCAAAGGAGGAAGTACAACCTTCTCCATCATCTGACCGATAACGCCATCACTAAGAATCATTGCTGGATTACGATATTTAAAAGCCAGTTCAAAAGCCAAGTCTACAAAGTCTGCCATTTCTTGAACAGAAGCAGGGGCTAATACAATGACATTATAGTCACCGTTTCCTCCTCCGCGTGTAGCTTGGTTGTAATCACTTTGGCTAGGTTGTATAGTTCCTAGTCCAGGACCACCACGCTGAACGTTTACGATCACTCCTGGAATCTCAGCACCAGCCATGTATGATATACCTTCCTGCATCAAAGCAATACCAGGACTTGAACTTGTTGTGAGTACACGCTTTCCAGCGCCGCCTCCACCATACACCATGTTAATTGAGGCAACTTCGCTTTCAGCTTGAAGAACAACCATACCAGTAGTCTCCCAAGGCTTCAATAGAGCCAATGTCTCGATAATTTCACTTTGAGGTGTTATTGGGTAACCAAAGAATGCATCAGTTCCGCAACGAATTGCTGCGTGGGCGATGGCCTCATTACCCTTCATCAATTTTACTTCTTTCTTCTCCATAGATAGATTTTTCTTTTAGTCCATTTTTTTACGATAAACAGTAATGCAGCCATCAGGGCATACAATTCCACATGAAGCACATCCGATGCAGTCATCGGCTTTTATGGCTTCAACGTAAGAATAACCATGGACGTTGACTTTTCTTTCTGCTAATGCTAAAACGTCTTTAGGACAAGCGTCTACGCAAAGTGCGCAACCCTTGCATCTGTCTTCGTTAATAACAACAGCACCAAATATTTTTCCCATTATAATTGTTTTAGAAAATGACAAGATTTAAGGATTATACATATCTTTGCAATAGAAAGCAAATATACTTTCAAGCATTTTTTTAGCTTCAACAGCAGGACTGTTAGGATCTAATGCTATTGCATCATTGTATGAATCAATAGCATGCTTAAAGTCTCCTTTCTTGCGATAAGTATTGCCTAGTTTGTAATAATCTTTAGATGTCATCGTGTTTTATATATTTTTCCCACAACAAATTTATGTAAGAGAAACGTGAATAGCGTAAAATCAATAGTGATTTTAAACTATATTAAAATAGTTTTGCATAATAAATGCGCACACCTATTTTGATTGTGCAATAATTAGAATAAATTGTTCCATTCGTCAGATAACTCCGTCATTTTGTGAAATAGGATGTTTGCGCCTTCGTTTTTTAAGGCAGAGTCGGGTAGTGGACCACTATTAATGGCAATAGTGAAAATACCAGCTGAAACTCCCGATCTAACACCAAGTGGAGCATTCTCAACAACAATTCCCTGTGAAGGTTTAAGGTTTCCTGCTTTTTTTAATCCTATAAGGTAAGGATCTGGATATGGCTTACCTCGTTTCACATCATAAGCAGTAGTGATGTGATCTTCGTCAATGAATTTGCCAAAATCGTGGATAAGTCGGTCAATCAAAGGGCGTTGACCACTTCCTGTAACTACGTTGACAGACATTCCTGACTGGACAATTTTTTCCATCATTTCAGTCACTCCTTCAAAAATTGGAGCTATTGGCATATGATGGAATATTCTTGTTTTCTCGTCATAAATTGTTTGTGCCTCGTCAAGAGTGATATTTTTGCCAAATTGGTCAAGCATAAATTTCTTGATTGTATCTATTCCTCTTGCGCCTTCTGTGGCATAGGCATTTGCTGACGTCATATTTATGCCAAACTTAGCCATGCTTTCCTGCCATGCAATCGCATGGTTAGGCATACTGTCATAAAGAACTCCATCCATGTCAAATAACACACATTTAAAGTTCTCGCTAAACTTTTTTGGTTCAGACGTTATGTCAACGCCATGTTTGCTTAAATATTCTGTTACAGCTTCTCGTATCATATTAAAAAAATAGGTGGACGCAATCATTCAACTGCATCCACCATATTTGATATTGTGTTAGTTGAAACAACTAATCTATTTTCATTTCTTATTTCAGTCTTTCCTGTATTGCTTTGCTCTCTGCCTCATATCCTGGCTTGTTGAGCAGTGCAAACATGTTCTTCTTGTAAGCCTCTACGCCTGGTTGGTCGAATGGGTTTACTTCAAGAAGGTTACCGCTGATGCCGCAAGCAATCTCAAAGAAGAAGATAATCTGACCGATATAATATTCGTTGAGCTCAGGAACGCTGAGGCGGATGTTAGGAACGCCACCGTCTACGTGTGCAAGACGTGTACCTAGTTCTGCCATCTTGTTAACTTCGTCAACGCGCTTGCCTTCAAGGAAGTTTAGTCCGTCAAGGTTTTCGTCATCGTGAGGGAACAAAAGAGTTTTGTTTGGCTTCTCGATGCTGATCACAGTCTCGAAGATAGAACGCTCACCCTGCTGAATCCATTGACCCATAGAGTGCAAGTCTGTTGTGAAGTCACATGCTGCTGGGAAGATACCCTTGCCATCTTTACCTTCACTCTCTCCGAAGAGCTGCTTCCACCATTCTGCGATGAAATGAAGTTTTGGCTGGAAGTTTACGATAATTTCGATCTTCTTGCCTGCCTGGCTATATAGTCCGTTACGTACGGCTGCATATTTAGCTGCAATATTCTCAGCGAAAGGAACGTCCTTGCCTGTAGCCTTCTCCATATCCTGTGCACCATTTACAAGTGCCTTGATGTCGAAACCTGCGCATGCGATAGGAAGAAGACCTACCGGAGTGAGTACAGAGAAGCGACCACCGATATTATCAGGAATGATGAATGTCTTGTAACCTTCCTTGTCTGCACAAGTGCGAGCTGCGCCCTTCTTTGCATCTGTAACGGCTACGATAACATCTTTTGCTGCAGCTTTACCAATCTGCTCTTCGCATTGCTTCTTAAGAAGACGGAATGTAAGAGCTGTCTCAGTTGTTGTACCAGACTTACTGATGTTGATAACACCGAATTTCTTACCTTTAAGATACTCTGTGAGCTCAGAAAGATAATCTTCTCCGATATTGTTTCCAGCAAACATGATTGTTGGATTATTCTTATCTTCAACAAGCCATGCGAAACTGTTACCGAGAGCTTCGATAACGGCGCGTGCGCCAAGATAAGAACCACCGATACCTGCAACAACAACAACTTCACACTTCTGGCGAATTGTGTTAGCTACAGCCTGAACTTCGTCAAGGAATGCTGGTGTGATACTTGATGGCAAGTGAAGCCATCCTAAGAAATCGTTACCCGGGCAAGTGCCATTCTCAAGAGCTTCCTGAGCGGCCTTAACCTGACCTTCATAAGCTTCAACAGTTCCTGGTTTCAAGAATTGTTCTGCCTTTGTAATGTCTAAGCTAATATTTTTCATTCAATCTTTAATTTTCAAGATCTTTTTTATAAGATCATAAACTATCTAAAACTATCTGTTAATAACTTTATTTCAATCTGGGGATTTATTCTTTCATACAAGATGTTGTATACAGCGTCAAGAATAGGCATGTTAACGTGCATGTGGCGATTTATCTCCTTCATACATTTTGTTCCGAAGAAGCCTTCGGCAATCATTTCCATTTCTATCTGTGCACTCTTTACTGAGTATCCCTTTCCAATCATTGTTCCAAAAGTACGGTTGCGGCTGAAGTTGCTATATCCTGTAACCAAAAGGTCGCCAAGATAAACGCTGTCGTATATGTTTCTGTTAATACCATGAACGGCCGTGAGAAAACGGTTCATTTCCTGAACGGCGTTTGATATCAACACTGCTTGAAAGTTGTCGCCGTATTTCAGTCCGCCGCATATACCTGCAGCTATTGCATATACATTCTTCAAAACAGAAGAATATTCTATACCTACAACGTCACTGGATGTCTTAGTCTTAATGAATTCGCTAGTGAGAATGTCGGCAAAAGACTGTGCCTTTTCTTTGTCAGAACAGCCCACCGTGAGGTATGAAAGACGTTCCAAAGCAACTTCCTCGGCATGAGACGGACCGCCTATGCAAGCTAAGTTATCATAAGGAACATCATATACCTGATGGAAGTATTCAGAACATACAAGGTTCTCGTCGGGAACAATACCCTTTATCGCTGTGACGATAAATTTGTCACGCAGTCCAATCTTTAGCTTCTTTAAATGATTCTTAAGATATGGAGACGGGGTAACAAAAACAAGTGTATCGTAGTTCTGTGCAATCTTGTTGATGTCGCTATAGAAATTAATCTCATCAACATTGAAATGAGCACTCATCAGATAGGCAGGGTTGTGACCTAGTCGCTTAAAGTCTTCAATCCGATCTTCGCGACGCATATACCATCCTATGTGATGAGTATGTCCCACCACGATTTTGGCTATGGCCGTAGCCCACGAACCGCCACCAATGATTGCTATCTTTCCGCAATTATACATTAGCCTTGTCTATCCAGGCCTGAATGTCTTCAACACTAGGCTTTTCGTATCCAAGTTTATATTTCTTGTTTATTTCTCCGATTTTCTGCTGCAATCCCTGAGCTTTCTCGTCTTTGATGTCGCTGATTAGATTGAATCCTGCTTTACGCATTACGTAAACCCAGTCTTCGGCTACACCTATTTCTGCCCATTCCTTGATAGAACTCTGTGGCATTTTTGCCTCAGGTTTCATCTGTGGGAACAACATAATTTCCTGAATGTTTTCTTTACCAATCATCAGCATGCACAAACGGTCGATACCGATACCGATACCTGATGTTGGAGGCATTCCGTATTGCAATGAGCGCAAGAAGTCCTGATCAATAATCATTGCTTCGTCGTCACCCTTGTCTGCAAGTGCCATCTGGTCTTTGAATCTATTTTCCTGATCAATAGGGTCGTTAAGCTCAGAATATGCGTTAGCAAGTTCCTTACCGTTTACCATCAATTCGAAACGCTCTGTAAGTCCTGGCTTAGAACGGTGCATCTTTGTCAACGGACTCATCTCAACAGGATAGTCTGTGATGAATGTTGGCTGAATGAATGTTCCTTCGCAGAACTCTCCGAAAATCTCATCAATAAGTTTACCCTTACCGAAACTTTCGTCAATGCCTTCCATTTTCAAGTCTTCAATAGCTATCTTGCGTATTTCTTCTTCGTTCTTCTCAGAAAGGTCAAAGCCTGTCTTTTCCTTTATTGCGTCAAGGATAGGAAGACGGCGAAATGGAGCCTTAAAGCTAATCATGTTTTCGCCGTTCTTAACTTCGGTAGAACCGTTGTTTACAGCTTTGCATATAGTTTCCAACAACTCTTCTGTGAATGTCATCATCCAGTTATAGTCTTTGTATTGAACATAAAGCTCCATACAAGTAAACTCTGGATTGTGATATTTATCCATACCCTCGTTGCGGAAGTTCTTTCCAATTTCGTAAACACCTTCAAAACCACCTACGATAAGACGTTTCAGGTAAAGTTCTGTAGCGATACGCATATACATATCAACGTTAAGTGCGTTGAAGTGTGTGATGAATGGACGTGCGCTTGCACCTCCGGCAATACTCTGTAGAGTAGGAGTCTCAACCTCGGTGTAACCATGGTTGTCGAAGAAATTGCGCATTGTACGCAATACTGTTGCACGTTTTAGGAAAGTGTCTTTAACGCCATCATTGACAATAAGGTCTACATAGCGTTGACGTGCGCGAAGTTCAGGATCGTCAAACTTGTCATAAGCTACGCCGTCCTTATATTTAACGATAGGCAGTGGCTTCAAGCTCTTGCTCAGAATTGTTATTTCCTTAGCATGAATACTGATTTCACCAGTCTGAGTTTTGAATACAAAACCCTTGATACCAATGAAGTCGCCGATATCCATCAATTTCTTGAATACTTTGTTGTATAAGTCTTTATCCTCGTCTGGACAAATCTCATCACGAGAAATATAAACCTGTATGCGTCCTTTGCTATCTTGTATTTCCGCAAAACTAGCCTTACCCATAATACGGCGGCTCATCATACGGCCAGCGACAACAACGTCGCGCTGCTCGTCATCCTTGAACTCTGCCTTTATTTCGGTTGAGAATGCGTTTGTGGGAAACTCTGCTGCTGGATATGGATTAATACCCATATCGCGCAGTTCTTGAAGACATTGTCTACGAATTATCTCCTGTTCACTTAACTCTAAAACGTTCATATTATTATTTCGAATATATTCTTGTTCCAAGGTGCAAAAGTAATAAATAAATCTGAATTTGAACTGCTTTTTATATTTTTTATGTATATTGCGTCAATCGATGCAACATATATCGAGAATTATTCGTATCTTTGCACGCATTTTAGAATAACCGAGTGCTTGGTAAACCTCGTAAAAAACAAGAAAATGAATAAAGCAAAAAGTTCAGTAAGTGTGCTGTTTATGCTTTTCAGTATACTCTTCTGTGTTTGTCTTATTACGGCAAACGTCTTGGAAACAAAGCAAATTTCTATTGGTGGGATCAGTCTCACCGGTGGACTAATCGTATTTCCTGTGTCTTATATCATTAACGATTGTGTATGCGAAGTGTGGGGATATGGCAAGGCCCGTCTGCTTATATGGATTGGCTTCGCGATGAACTTCTTTTTTGTGTCTTTAGGTGCGTTGTGTGATGCCATTCCTGGTGCTCCTTATTGGACTAATGATGCAGGTTTTCATGCCGTTTTCGGTCTTGCTCCACGTATAGCAATGGCTTCGTTTGTGGCTTTCATCGCTGGTAGTTTTGTCAATGCTTATGTCATGAGCCGAATGAAGATTCGTGATAAGGGTAAAAACTTCTCTGCACGTGCCATATTGAGTACCGTTTTTGGTGAGTCGGCAGACTCTGTGCTCTTTTTCCCTCTTGCTCTTGGTGGTGTAGTTCCTATGGAGGAGTTGCCTAAGCTCATGTTGTGGCAAGTGGTGTTGAAGACGGTCTACGAGATTGTTGTTCTTCCAGTCACCATTAAGGTAGTGAAGTTCTTGAAGTTGCATGAAGGTGAGGATGTATACGACAATGGAATTAGTTATAACATATTGAAAATTTTTAATATCTAGAATATGGAAAGAAAAGACGAAGGATTGCATGCTCTTGGTGCAAAGACTAAGTATAGCATGGATTATGCTCCAGAAACACTTGAGACATTTACCAACAAACATCCTAATAACGATTATTGGGTACAGTTTAATTGTCCTGAGTTTACGTCATTGTGTCCAATCACTGGTCAGCCAGATTTTGCAGAAATACGTATTAGTTATATTCCAGCAGAGAAAATGGTTGAGAGCAAGAGTTTGAAGTTATAT
>JAGPJJ010000017.1 GCA_018054505.1 Prevotella sp. | reverse complement strand
CCTGCGCTTTTTATTTGATTTATGTGTATTTCTATCTTATCCTATCAGCAGCCCTTACTAGCTTTTCATCTGCAATTATTGAATGTCGTGCCATAATATATAAAACTATAGATATAAATGGCAAACAGGCAGCAAATGCGAAATGCAAAGTTTGGTTTTCAAAGACAAGTCCACCCAACATTGTAAAATATACATACGCTACATACCACAAAAGTATCAGCAATATATTAACAAAGCAGAGACGAGCTTGAAACTTTCTGTCGTGAAACTTAAATATAGTCCACAAATTTATAGGACATGTAATCAAAAGAATCACAAACAAAGGACACACCTTAAAATCCAATGCACCGCTTCCGTTCTTTATCCACAAATTATATATCTCTGTATTTACTCCCATCCCAGATGGCTCAAGCGAAGCTACCGGCAGAGAAAGACATACAATAGTGAGAATCAGAGCGACAAGCAGAAATAAAGTCTGTCTACGCTGTATCATTAGGCTTCGTTATTAACAGTATCCTTTGCAGGATCACGCCAATAAATGTTACCGTCTACAAATTCCTGAGTAGCCAACAAGATTGGTTTAGGAAGTTTCTCATAATAACGTGAAATTTCAATCTGCTCACGATTTTCAAATACTTCCTCAAGAGAATCATTGTAAGAAGCGAACTCTGTCAATTTTTTGTTAAGTTCTTGTTTGATTTCAACAGAGATTTGATTTGCGCGTTTAGCTATGATAGCTACACTCTCATAAATATTACCAGTTTCATCACATAAATCCATAATGTTACGAGTGACTGTGTTCACTGGTGCTTTTGACTTCTTGTAATCCATTTATTTGTTTATTTATCGTTATTATTTTCTCCAGTATATTTTTTGCATTTCTCAATAAATTTCAGAGCAGTGCTCTTTTCCTTTGAATCAGGGAATTCATTAAGAAAACCATAACACTCATCTTCTGCATCCTGATATCTGTCAAGGCGTTTCTCATCAATACTCTGTTCTGCAAGTTCAAACTTGCTCTTCATAATGAGAACAGAGAATTCTTCACGCATACTTGTATAAGGATAATCTTTAAGAGCATTCTGACTAGTCACAATGCAAGCCTCATAGTTATTACCACCATCCATGCAATTACCAAAATAAGAACCAAGATTATAATATAGTCTTGCTGAATAAAGCTCTTTCAAAACCAACTTATCTTGTAATTCAAACAATTTCTTTTGAGCATTTTCTTTCAATTTTGCATCTGGATACAAATCCAAATATGTCTGGAAAGCGGCAATAGCAGATACTGTCATTGATTGGTCTAGACGAGGTTCAGGTGTACTCATATACAAACTAAGTCCTTCATAATAATGTGACATTTCTGCCAAATATCCTTTTGGATAAGATTGATAATATCTTTTGAAAGCCTGAGCAGCTCCTTCATAGTCCATACTATTATATTCAGCCATCGCCAACATGTAAAGACTTTCTTGGGCATTGTCCGTTCCCTTCTCAATGGTAATAAGATCAGTAAGCAATGTTATAGCACGTGTGTACTTACCATTAGCATAACATTCTTTAGCGTACTCATATTTATACTGATAATCATCAGTTTTATAAACCTTATTAAATTCAGTGGCGCAGCTTGAGAAAAGCAACGCCATGCATATGGGGAATAGACTATATTTCTTCATATTTAAATATATTGAAATGCAAAGTTACTCACTTTTCCCTGATTTACAAAGTAAATAATACACTTTTTCGCAAATTATTAGTCTTTATAACTCATATTAGCTGATAATTTAGTAATTTTGCAATTTACATAAGGGATGAGACATGGATTTTAAACTAACTTCGAAATATAGCCCTACCGGAGATCAACCGGAAGCTATCAAACAATTAACTGAAGAATTACAACAAGGTGCACCTGCGCAAGTACTTCTTGGAGTAACTGGTTCAGGAAAAACGTTTACAGTAGCTAATGTTATTGCCAACGTAAACAAGCCTACCCTTATTTTAAGCCACAATAAAACTCTGGCAGCGCAGCTTTATGAAGAAATGAAAGGATTTTTTCCAAATAATGCTGTAGAATATTATGTGTCATACTATGACTATTACCAGCCTGAAGCTTACCTGCCATCATCTGACACATATATAGAAAAAGATCTTGCTATAAATGAAGAGATTGACAAGCTAAGACTGAGTGCTGTCTCTGCCCTATTGTCTGGACGAAAAGATGTCATCGTAGTTTCATCTGTCTCATGCATCTATGGTATGGGAGGACCTGCTGCTATGCAAGAGAGCGTAATAAAAATAAAGAAAGGACAAACGATTGACCGCAATGAATTTTTGCGACAATTAGTCAATGCTCTATATGTAAGAAATGACATAGAATTACAGCGCGGAAACTTCCGAGTTAAAGGTGATTCTGTTGACATTTTTGTGGCCTACAGTGACAATGTTCTTAGAGTTACTTGGTGGGATGACGAAATAGACAGCATAGAGGAAGTGGATAGTATAACATTTCATTCTCTCACATCATTTGAAGAATATGAGATATATCCAGCTAATCTTTTTGTCACAACGAAAGAACAAACTGAATTAGCAATAAGACAGATACAAGATGATCTCACAAAGCAAGTAAACTACTTCAACGAAATCGGAGATAACATTAAGGCTCAAAGAATTAAGGAGAGAGTTGAATATGACATGGAGATGATGAAAGAGCTAGGTCATTGCAGTGGAATAGAAAACTATTCAAGGTATTTTGATGGAAGAAATGCCGGAGAAAGACCATACTGCCTTCTTGATTTTTTCCCAAAAGATTACCTCATGGTGATTGATGAGAGCCACGTAAGTGTGCCACAAATCAGTGCTATGTATGGTGGTGACAGAGCCAGAAAACAAAACCTAGTTGAATTTGGATTCCGACTTCCTGCAGCATTCGACAACCGCCCATTAAGATTTGAAGAATTCCACGATTTAATCAATCAAATAATTTACGTAAGTGCTACTCCAGCAAACTATGAAATAGAGGAAACTGAAGGAGTCGTTGTTGAGCAGATTATACGCCCTACAGGATTACTTGATCCCGAAATTGACGTCAGACCATCAGAAAATCAGATTGATGATTTGATGGACGAAATACTTACCAGATGTAATCGAAACGAAAGAGTTCTCGTCACGACATTGACGAAACGAATGGCAGAAGAACTTACCGAATATCTTTTAAATCATGACATCAAGACAAACTATATTCATAGCGATGTGGCAACTCTTGACAGAGTGAGAATAATGAACGATTTAAGAGCCGGTGTTTACGACGTTCTTGTGGGTGTAAACTTGCTTCGTGAAGGACTTGACTTACCAGAAGTTTCATTGGTTGCAATACTGGATGCCGACAAAGAAGGATTTCTTAGAAGCCACAGAAGTCTAACGCAGACAGCTGGACGTGCTGCAAGAAATGTCAACGGAAAAGTAATTATGTATGCAGACAGGATTACCGATAGCATGCAACGCACTATTGACGAAACAGCAAGACGACGCAGTATTCAGCTTAAATACAACGAAGAACATAATATTACTCCTCAACAGATAACGAAAAAAATTGGTTCATCATTAGCAATGGGCAATGATACTGAAAGCAGAACAAGCATTGGCGGCAATAATATAGCACCAAACGCATATATTGAACCAGAGTTTGGAACTTTTGCTGCAGACACAATTGTGAAGAAGATGTCGCATAAAGAACTTCAAAGAAGCATTGATAACACAACAGAACTAATGAAAATGGCAGCTAAAAATCTGGACTTCATTCAAGCTGCACAATATAGAGATGAAATTGTAAGGCTGCAAGACCAACTAAAATTAAAGGAATAAATCTATTAATTATAGTTAAGTTTAGGAAATCTAACGACACCTATTTAATAGCTCTCATCTTTTTTTATTACTTTTGCCCTAATTTTATATTATATAATAAATTTGCATTATGAAAAAATTAGTTATATTAGCCCTTTGTTTTTTGCCATTAACAGGCATCGCACAGGATATAAAGACGACACAGAATAATACTAAGATAGAACAATTGAAGGCAGAAGCTGCAAAAAAAGCCGCTGAAGCCAAAAAAGCTGCTGAAGAAGCACAAAAGGCTGCAGACGAAGCAATTAAAGCTGCCAAAGATTTGGAGCAGGCTACTTCAACAAGCAACATAAATGATAGCACTTCATCTGATTGGGTTGTTCCTGCACAGACTCCTAAACCTAAAGTAACTGTGAAAGTAGAGAATCCGGATGAAGATTCAAAATATCTTGCAGGAGCAGTACCTGAAGTTGATGGAAATGTTGTATTTTCACTTAATCAAGAAGTTCCAGGAATGACAACTAATGAAATATACAACAAGCTTTATTCTGCTATAAGTGCAATAACAACGGATGCAAATCAAAAAAACAGTAGAATTGCTCTTGTGAACAAAGAGAAACATGTTATTGCAGCAAAGTGCACAGAGTGGCTTGTGTTCTCTAACGGTTTTATGTCTCTTGATAGAACAGAATTAACCTATACAATCATTGCAGAATGTTATGACAACAAGGCTAATGTAACTATAAGCCGAATCAACTACAACTATGAAGAAGGTCGTGTTACAGGATTTAAAGATTCTGCAGAAAAGCTTATCTCAGACAAGGCAAGCATAAATAGTAAAGGCAAACTGAACAGACTGAACGCTAAATTCAGAATCAAGACAATAGACAGGATGAATGAGATTTTAAATAACATAAAATTAGCATTACAATAAAATATAACAAAAACGATTATGGAAGAAAATATAAATAATAACGAAAGAGAATACGCTGTAAAACCTCATCACAATCAGCCAAAGCTCAATAATGGAAAAGATTCTATGTTTAAATACCGCAATATGATAAATATTGCATTTATGGTATTAGCTATTGTCGGAGTAATAATTTACACGAAAACAGATTTTAAGATAACTGGTGCCGTAATTCTTATCATTGCAGTAGTATTGAAGTTTATAGAAGTGTCACTACGAATGTTCCATAAATGAAAAGAGTATTATTTATAATAGCCCTTCTTTTTTCAGTATCTTATACGTTCGCTCAATTCAATGACAATGGTTCATATAATCAAATTGACGAATCAGGAAACATTACTAAACGAGGAGGCCAGAATAAAATAGATTCATTAGGTTCTGAAAAAGAAATACCAAAGGGAATTAAAGTTTGGACAATAGACAAAAGGTTTGGTGATAGGACAGCTGCTGTACTTGACACCATTCCTCATATGTTTATGAATTCAATATTCACCAGTGGTATGATGGGAGAATTCAATACGACAGGAAATCTTGGTGCTCCACGTATCAACCGTATATTCATTGACAGAAACAATTCCGGACAATTTATATTCACACAACCATGCGACTATTTCATCACACCAGAAGACAAGTTTTTGTTTACCAATACGTTGTCACCTTTCACGAATATTACCTACAACAATGCCGGAGACAGAATCAATGGCGAGGATCATTTTACAGCAAAGTTTGGTGTAAATGCCGGCAAAAAACTTGGTGTAGGATTTAAGTTCGATTATTTATATGGTCGTGGATATTACCAGAACCAAAGTTCATCAGATTTTAACTATACGATGTATGGTTCATATATTGATGATAAATATCAAGCACATCTTCTTGTGTCAACAAATCATCAGAAGATGGCTGAAAATGGAGGTATCACTGACGACAATTACATAAAGCATCCTGAAAGTTTCAGTGATAATTATCAGACTAACGAGATACCTACTGTTTTGGAAAAGAACTGGAATAGAAATGACAACCAACATATTCTTTTCACACAAAGATATAATATCGGTTTCAGCAGAAAGACTAAAATGACTGATGACGAAATCAAAGCAAAGAAATTTGCCATTGAGTCAAAAAAGGAAAATGCTGTAGCTAAAAAAGATAAGGATGCAAAACCTACTGATAAGGCTATCGAAAAAGAACCAAAGACTTTTGCCGGTAGACCAGATAATGCAAAGATTGCTGGTGCCGAACCAGATAAAAAGGATAATGGAACAAAACGCCTAGCTATAAATAAAGAAACAGCAGACAGTATACTTGCAGCAGAAAAGAATGCGAAAAAAGATACAGCGTGGTTAAAAAATGAGTTTGTTCCTGTAACAAGTTTCATACACACACTTGAATTTAACAACTACACACGTATTTACGAAGCTTACCAAACTCCAGACAAGTTTTATGCTAACACTTACAAAGTAGACGAAAAGCTACCTGGAGATTCTATATATGACAAGACAAGCCATTACAGTCTGAAAAATACATTTGCAATATCTCTTCTTGAAGGATTCAACAAATGGGCAAAATCAGGTATAAAGGGATTTATAACTTCCGACTTACGTCATTTCTCACTCCCCGACTCTATAGGTACAAAATCTTATAATGAGCATAACCTCAGCATCGGTGGTATGATAAACAAGACTCAAGGAAAAACATTCCATTACAGTGTTATCGGTGAGACTTGGCTGACAGGTTCTGATGCTGGACAGGTAAAATTCGACGCTACCGCAGATCTGAACTTTAAACTATTTGGAGACACTGTAACTCTTGCAGCAAGTGGCTTCCTATATAGATTGAATCCAACTTTCTATTATCGTCATTATCACTCAATGCACTATTGGTGGGATAACAACGATATGGATAAAATCATCCATTCACGCATTCAGGGAGTATTCAGTTATAAGAAGACACGCACTTCACTACGTGTAGCAGTAGACGAAATAAAGAATTACACCTATTTCGCATCTTCATATACTATTGACAAAGATTTCAATAGACTTGGCAACACTGTTACGGTAAACCAAAATAGTGGAGCGATAAATCTGATCACAGCTTCACTGTCACAGGACTTCACTTTTGGTCCTTTAAACTGGGAAAATGTTATCACTTATCAGAAATCAAGCAACAAAGATGTTCTTCCTGTACCAGATGTGAACATATACAGTAACCTGTATCTTAGATTCAAGATTGCTCATGTGCTCAAGTGTGATTTGGGTAGCGACGTGAGATACTTCACCGAATATTATGCCCCTGAGTATATTCCAGGAATTGGACAATACACCGTACAGACAAATACAAGTACGAATAGTGGAACAGACAGCAGAGTAAACATAGGAAACTATCCTATCGTTAATGTTTATGCCAATTTTCATTTAAAGCATACACGTTTCTTCATCATGATGAGTCACGTGAATGCGGGTAACGGAAATAAGAACTACTTTCTATCTCCACACTACCCACTAAACGCAAGAATACTCAGAATTGGATTAAGTTGGAATTTCTTCAACTAAAACATGGTATAAGTAATTATGAATGAGCAAAATATTATAGCAAATAGTTTCAAGGCATGGATACTTGCCGCCAGACCAAAAACACTAACAGGTGCTGCCTTACCAGTGATCGTAGCTTTGGCACTCGTATTTAATAAAACAGGAATTGACAATTTTTGTATTGTGCCAGCAGTGTTGTGTTTCTTATTTGCTATGATCATGCAAATTGATGCAAACTTTATAAATGACTACTTTGACTGTATAAAAGGAAACGATGATTCCGCAACACGTTTAGGTCCAAAAAGAGCCTGCTCTGAAGGTTGGATTACGCTTAATGCGATGAAATATGGCATCATTGTAACAACAGTAATAGCATGCTTCATCGGAATTCCACTTATATTTTATGGTGGTGTTGAAATGATTCTGATTGGATTGATATGTGTTGCGTGCTGTTTTCTTTATACCACAAAATTATCCTATCTTGGACTTGGAGACGTTTTAGTTATCGTTTTTTTTGGAATAATCCCTGTTTGCATCACATATTATGTTGTAGTGCCAAATATATTTAAAGGCATAACAATTAGTGTCTTTGCAGCTTCTATTGCATGCGGACTAGTTATAGATACCTTATTAATTATAAATAATTTTAGGGATCGAGATAATGACAAACGTGATGGCAAGATAACATTAATCGTAAGGGTCGGTGAAAAAATTGGTGCACGCTTATATTTCTTTGTAGGTATTCTAGGTGCAATCGTCATGTGTTTTTCGGCCTACACAGCGGGAAAGACTTTAATTCTAATTGCACTACCATTACTGTATGTGCCAATGCACTACTTAGCGTATCGCAAGATGATTATAATAAATCATGGAAAGGAGTTAAATTCTATCCTCGGAAAAACATCCCGAAACATGCTAATTTTCGGTGTACTTTCTGCCCTATCAATATTATTGTAATAACCAACAAATTTTTATACTAAAATGGAACAGGTATCACTAGATATAATGGAATTTATTGAAAAAAATATTCTTCCAAAATACAATGACTTTGGCAAGAGTCATGGACTGAAACATGTAATGAGAGTTATTGATAATTCAATACAGCTAGCTCATCAAACAGGTGCAGACATCAATCTTGCATACGTCATAGCAGCATATCACGATTTAGGAATGAGTGGTCCGAGAGCCATACATCATATTACAAGTGGCAAAATTCTTTCTTCTGACAACAGATTAAAAAAATGGTTCAGCAATGAACAAATCAAGATCATGAAAGAAGCTGTAGAAGATCATAGAGCAAGTTCTAGTCATGCGCCAAGAAGTCTTTATGGTAAGATTGTAGCCGAGGCAGATCGTGATCTTGATCCAGAAACAGTTTTCACTAGAGCTGTTGAATTCGGTCTGGAAAATGAACCCACTAAGAACAAAGAAGAGCAATGGTTACGTTTTCAGAAACACATGAATGAAAAGTATTCATACAATGGATATATTCATTTGTGGATTCCAGGAAGTCCAAACGCCAACAATCTGAAAACTATACAAAATATCATTAGCGATGATGATTTGTTAAGGGCTGAATTTGAAAGAATATACAACAAAGAAATTGTTGAATAAATTTGGACCTTTAGAAAAATTCTATTACCTTTGCATACCGAACACCAAACATAAATTTGATTTCATTGCCGATATGGCTCAGTTGGTAGAGCAATTCATTCGTAATGAATAGGTCCCGGGTTCGAGTCCCGGTATCGGCTCTGATATTGCGGCATTAGCTCAGTTGGTAGAGCGTCGGCTTCCCAAGCCGAAGGTCACGGGTTCGACCCCCGCATGCCGCTCAGAGAATATTGACTTTTTGGTTAAAATTCTGCAAATTCATCATTTTATTCTTCCAAAAAGTAACATCCTAACAAATTATTTAGTATATTTGCGGCTATATTGTTTATAATAGTTGCCTATGAAACACATTATCGCGATAGTTTTTACTCTACTCATTTCGACAAATCTTTTTGCCGGAACCGATAAAAGTGCAATCAGCATCAATGGCAACAAAGTAGACAAGAGCGTTACAGAAATAAGTTATGAAGATTCTGTCATAACACTCCATTGGAGTGATAACACTGTAATGACAAATAAACTAGCCTCCACCATGGCAAAACTTGTTTCTGATTATGATATTGATAAAGCCTACATTGCATCTATTGGTGGTATTTATGGCAACAGCATTATAGTAGGTGGAACTAAAAGCGGTTCTAATATTAATATATATAATGTAGAAGGGAAAAAAATCCAGGATATGGCTGCTAACAACGATCAAACATATATTGATATTAGCACATTAAATACAGGTATATACCTATTACAAGACAATAGTACTGTTATTAAATTTATAAAGCGTTAATATTCATAACTTTATAAATACATATCAATATTTTTTTGAAAAAAGTCCCTAAAAGATTTGGCAATTAACAAAAAAGGACGTACCTTTGCACACGCAATTCAGAAATATGATTTCTGAGCGAGTTAAATTTGCGCCCTTAGCTCAGTTGGTAGAGCAACTGACTCTTAATCAGTGGGTCTAGGGTTCGAATCCCTAAGGGCGCACAAACTAACTCAGAAAATTATAAATTGCATAAAGCGCCCTTAGCTCAGTTGGTAGAGCAACTGACTCTTAATCAGTGGGTCTAGGGTTCGAATCCCTAAGGGCGCACAAATCAGAGAGAGAACTTTTGTTCTCTCTTTTTTTGTTTACATACTCCTACCCTACTTAACCGAACCACCCTTTATTATTGTAAGAATAAAACAAAGAGCATACATCATTGATTTTCAATATCATACATTTTAATTGAAACTTTTTTCAAAAAAAATAGCCAAAAGATTTGGTAATATAGGAAAATAGAATTACCTTTGCACCGCATTTAAGAACAATGCTTGTGATTCGGAAACGATATCAATCCTTAATGGAAGGATGGGTGAGTGGCTGAAACCAGCAGTTTGCTAAACTGCCGTGCGAGTAATCGTACCGGGGGTTCGAATCCCCCTCCTTCCGCACGCAAAGTTCAAGAATGCACCATGGTCGATTCATCTAATGGTTAGGATACAAGATTCTCAATCTTGGCATAGGGGTTCGATTCCCCTATCGACTACAACAAGTCCTGCAAATCTTAAGATTTGTGGGCTTTTTTCATTTTAAAGCTTTAGACAATGGAATCTATCAAGGAAATTTTTCGCATTGGCATAGGGCCTTCAAGTAGTCACACTATGGGGCCTCAAAAAGCAGCAACAATCTTTGCAGAATGCCACAAAGATGCATCTTCATTCAACGTTATTCTATACGGTTCACTTGCAGCAACCGGACGAGGACACATGACCGACATTGCTATTGAGGATGTATTGCGTCCCATAGCGCCTGTTGAGATTTCATGGAGACCAAAAACTTTTCTTCCATTTCATCCTAACGGAATGAAGTTCATTGCTTGCGACATAGATGGCAAGCCTATTGACGAATGGACAGTTTACAGTATTGGCGGTGGAGCTTTGTCAGAAGGGAAAGGAGACGATGATTACTTCAAGACTAAAGAGGTGTATCCTCTAAACTCTCTTGATGAAATCAAACAATGGTGTGACAACACTGGTTGTAGTTATTGGGAATACGTAGACATTTATGAAGATAGCGATATACATGATTATCTTCTAAAGATTTGGCAGGTGATGAAAGATTCTGTTGAAAGAGGATTGAATCACGAAGGTGTTCTACCTGGCCCACTCCACTTACCACGAAAGGCTTCTACATATAATGTAAAGGCTAGTGGGTATAAGCAATCGCTGCAAAGCCGTGGATTAGTTTATTCTTATGCGCTAGCTGTCAGTGAAGAAAATGCTTCTGGAGGTACTATCGTTACCGCTCCGACATGTGGAGCATGCGGCGTTGTTCCTGCAGTGCTGTATCATATTTATAAATCTCACAACTTCAGCGACAATAGAATTATACGTGCCCTTGCAACAGCTGGACTGTTTGGTAGCATTGTGAAAAAGAATGCCTCTATAAGCGGAGCTGAGGTTGGATGTCAAGGTGAAGTCGGAGTAGCATGTGCTATGGCTTCAGCTGCAGCATGCCAGATTTTTGGTGGTAGCCCTTCTCAGATTGAGTATGCCGCAGAAATGGGACTTGAACATCACTTAGGTATGACATGTGATCCAGTATGTGGACTTGTTCAGATTCCATGTATAGAGAGAAATGCCTTTGCTGCCACACGCGCTCTTGATGCACAATTATATGCATCTTTCAGTGACGGAATTCACCGTGTCAGTTTCGACAGAGTAGTTAACGTTATGAAGCAGACTGGACACGATTTACCTTCACTTTACAAGGAAACTGGTGAAGGCGGATTAGCGAAAGGATATAGTAATAAATAAGATACTCAACAACACAAACACATTAATACTCATAAGCTCCAACATCTGGATTACCAATGCGACTCTTGCCATTGCGATCTAAAGTTGGAGCTGTTACTTTGTCTGCTTTATCTATAGCCGCAGATTTATCAGCAAGATGAAAGTCATAATATTGATTGTCTGCATCTATGATGTGAAAATGATTTTTGCCAACGGTTTCTGCATTTACTGTTGACTCATAAATGATATTCTTAAAATAAATGCTGTCTGATGTTGTGACAACAGGTGTTCTTATGACACAATGATTGAAATCATAATTGAATGCATTATTTTCTGATTTTAAACCATCTAACTGATCATCTGCATATCCAGTGATAATACTATTCAAGACAGACATTGATTTAAGAGGATGCTTAGACAAAAAACGGAAAGCAGACCCGCGATTAGAATCAAATGGATAAAATTGAGCTACCGTGCAGGCATTGATTAAAGCATTTCCACCATCTATATAAATACAATTATTCAGCGTATTTGTTATCTGGCTATTCAATACCACAATATTACTATTAACTGACTGTAATCCAAACCCTTGACAATTATGTATTGTTGATTCTTCAAGACAAAGTTTGGTCTTATCAATATCACTACTATCACAAACAATACCATTATAAGCACTATGAATATCACAATACTTTATAGAGTTATTATAAGATGATTCATAAAAGTGTATTCCCTTCCATTGACCACTCATGCGATCATATGGCAAATAACTAAACATTATATCCAGACGACTGCCACGAATAACAACATTGTTATTACTGC
This sequence comes from Prevotella sp., assembly GCA_018054505.1. GTDB lineage: Bacteria > Bacteroidota > Bacteroidia > Bacteroidales > Bacteroidaceae > Prevotella. The sequence continues at coordinate 6,613 of JAGPJJ010000017.1, read as the reverse complement.
TACCTACAATATTTAGACGTCCATAAACATCAATTCCTGCATTAGAATCAAAATAGAGCGTTGTTCCGGCAGTAACATTTAGCACTGCCCCTTCGGCTATTGTTATTCCATCAGAAATTAATATCGGTTTTCCTCCACTACCAATCGTAGTATCATTATTAACATGCAGTGAAGATATTTTTGTGGCATCCCATGACCAAGCTTGTAATTTTAGTTTCTGTTCTACTCCACTTTGAAGTTCAAATATAAGATTATCTGATATTATTTTAGGCAGAGACTCACCATTTACGGGACTAGTTATTTCAACAAATACACGCAAGCTGTCACCATGATACAGCATGACATCATTTGCACGATAACCATTGGTAGAATTAAGATACAAACCATTAACGTTAACTCTGAAGCCAGTCTGATTACCAGATTCCAATCTAACGCTATTGCATTTTATTCCCTCATGATTATTATTGTAAACCCAAAAAGATTTTGTTGATGAAGGTATGGTTGAAAAGACGGTATCAAGAGATATGATATCGCTAGAAAAAGTCAGTTTATCTGCGGTAGACGTTGAAAACTTCTCATCATCATTGCATGACAAAAGCAACAGCCCTAAAGCTAATAAAATAAATGTTATGTATCTATTCATCTCTGATATAACGCAAAATATCAAATTTTATTTTACCTATATCAGAGATGAGTATATAAAAGTTGATGGCAATTATCTTTTGCCAAAATATACATCAATAGCTTTCGTCAACGTTAGGGAAAGAAGTATCCTTAACCGTGCGAATATACTCGTGCACACCATCTGTCATGCATTTATTTACATCAGCAAAATGGCGAAGAAATTTTGGTTTGAACCCTTGTGTCATTCCCAAAGCATCAGCATAAACAAGAACCTGTCCATCTGTTCCACTTCCGGCACCAATACCAATAGTAGCACAGCTAACAGTTTTTGTAACCTCATCAGCTAACTTTGCAGGAACCTTCTCTAAAGTAATACCAAAACATCCAGCTTCATCAAGAGCACGAGCATCAGCCAATAACTTCTCAGCTTCAGCTTCTTCTTTAGCTCTTAATCCGTATCCTCCGAATTTATGAATACTTTGAGGAGTCAATCCAAGATGTCCCATCACTGGTATTCCTGCATTAATAATACCCTTGACAGTATCAATGATTTCAATACCACCTTCAAGTTTTAAGGCATCTACACCAGATTCCTTCATTATTTTAATAGCATTACGTACACCCTCTTCTCTGCTAATCTGATAACTACCAAAAGGCATATCACAAACAACCAAACAATGCTTACATGCACGAGCAACTGAACGTGCGTGATAAATCATCTGATCTACAGTAATTGGAATTGTATCATCGTTACCTGCCATTACGTTTGAAGCAGAATCACCAATTAAGATTCCGTCTATTCCAGCTGCATCTATAATACCAGCTGTTGTAAAGTCATATGAGGTAAGCATAGTAATTTTTTCACCAGCCTGCTTCATATCAACAAATGTCTTAGAAGTAATCTTCTTTTTGTCAGTAGATAAATATCCCATTATATATTTTTTTTATGTGCAAAATTACATCAAATGGTGGAAATGGCAAAATAAATGTTAATGAAATTGATTTATTAGCCATTCGTAATCTATGTTATTATAGTTTGCCACAACTACATCGGAGTATTCTTTTATACGCTCTGCCGTATTAGTTGTTGAAAGTCCAATCGTGAATTCATGCGCTGATCTTACTGATTTCAAACCATTAAAACTGTCCTCGAAACCAGCACATTCTTCAGGCTTTGCTCCAACGCATTCTGCACCTTTCAGATAAGGATCTGGATCTGGCTTACTTGCACTGAAATCTTCACTAGTCAATATACGGTCGAAAAGACCCTTGAAATTATGATGCTGTGCATATACGTTGTTCATCTTAACGACATTACTACTTGTAACTACGACGGTCTTTATTCCATGAGCACGTAAATCCATGATGAAAGCTTCAACACCATCAATAAAAGGGAAACTCATTGTTTGTTCAAATTCATTAAGACGTTGAGTGATAAGAGGTTGTTGGTCCTTAACATCATCAAAATAGTTATCATAAATTTGGACAAGGGTCTGACCTTTTATCACGTTTTCAAGTCCAGAAATTTCTGGATGATAAAGTTGACACTGACTACGCCAAAAATTTGTATATTGCGGCTCGGTATCAAAAATAACGCCATCTAAATCAAATAGAGCAGCTTTAAGTTTTACGGTTCCATTATCCTTCATTTTTACCTTTTTATTGTAATTGCTATGCAAAGTTACAAATTTTCTTTGTAACTTTGCCCCTATTATAAAGAATTTACGATGAGTGGATATTGTAAGTTTAATTATGCTATCATCATATTCTTATAATTAATACATTATCATCAATATAGACTAAAAATATAACACATGATAGAAATCATAACAAAAAACTTTCCTGAGCTTAGCGAAAAGCAAAAACAACAATTTGAAATGCTTGACGCTCTATATCGTGATTGGAACGCAAAAATTAACGTGATATCGCGCAAAGACATAGATAATATTTATGTGCATCACGTGTTACATTCCTTAGCCATTGCAAAGGCTATAAGATTCAAAGACGGTTCTAGAATTCTTGACTTTGGTACTGGAGGTGGATTCCCAGGTATACCATTGGCTATTATGTTTCCAAACTGCAAATTTAGACTTATTGACGGTACAGGAAAGAAAATTATGGTTGCTAATGAAGTTGCAAAATCGTTAGGACTAGAAAATGTTGAAGCTGTTCATAGACGCGGCGAAGAAGAAAAGGGTGAATATGATTTCATTGTAAGTCGTGCGGTTATGCAATTGCCATTGTTAGTGAAAATTATTCAAAAGAATATCAGTAAAAAAGAACAGAATGCTCTTCCTAATGGTTTATTATGCCTTAAAGGTGGTGATCTCAAAGAAGAACTTAAACCATACCAGAACATTGTTGACGTGATGCCACTTGAAGACATGTTTGACGAGGAATGGTTTAAGGAAGACAAAAAACTTATTTACTTACCAATGGCTTAAAAAAATATATTTATATGCTGAATATTAAACGCTTTATGTGCAACATGTTGCAGGAAAACTGCTATGTTGTTAACGACGAAACTAAAGAATGTGTCATCATAGACTGTGGTGCATTTTGGGAAGAAGAGAAAAAAGCTATTACTCAATATATTAATGACAATGAACTTGTGCCAAAGCATCTAATTGCCACACATGGTCATATTGATCATAACTTCGGAAATGCTTATATTTACGAAAAGTTTGGCTTAAAGCCTGAGGTACATGCTTCAGACGAAGTATTAATGAATAAGCTAGACTGGCAGGCTGAGTCAATAGCTGGCATTCACTTAGATTATGAAATGCCTCCTGTAGGAAAGTATCTCACAGCTAAAGATACAATACAATTCGGAAATCAGACATTTACGATTATTGAAACTCCGGGGCATTCTCCGGGCAGTGTTTTCTTTTATTGTGAAAAAGAACATATAGCATTCTCAGGCGATACTCTGTTTCATAATTCAATAGGAAGAACAGACTTTGAAGGTGGCTCAAAATTTATGATTATACAGAGCCTAAGAATTATTTGTCAACTTCCAGACAACACACTCATCCTTCCTGGACATGGAGAAGAAACGTCTATCGGAAAAGAACTAGCAGAGAATCCATTTCTTGACAGATAAGTAGATGGAGAAGAAAACCGATAAAATAATATTAGGCATCGATCCTGGCACAAACGTAATGGGATATGGTGTTTTAAAAGTTAAAGGAAACAAGGCGAAGATTATATCTATGGGTGTTATTGATATGAGAAAAATACATGACCCATATCTTAGGCTTGGCAAGATATTTGAAAGAGTAACAGGTGTAATAGAAGAATATCTACCTGACGAATTGGCTATTGAAGCTCCTTTTTTCGGCAAAAATATTCAATCTATGTTAAAGCTTGGAAGAGCTCAGGGAGTGGCTATTGCTGCTGCTATATGCAGAGACATTCCAATACATGAATATGCACCTTTAAAAATTAAAATGGCTATCACTGGTATGGGACAGGCATCTAAGGAACAAGTTGCTGGCATGCTTCAACGACTTCTCAATATTGACGAGAAAGATATGCCGAAGTTTATGGATGCTACCGATGCGCTGGGAGCAGCATACTGCCATTTTATGCAAATGGGGAAACCATCAACAGAAGCTCGTCACTATTCCAGTTGGAAAGATTTTGCCATAAAAAACAAAGATAAGATTCAATCCTAGAAAAACAAAATAAAGATTTAAATAGAGACTTATAATGCAGAAAATTATCAAAATTCAGGAAGGAACAACCCGCATGCCAGAATGGCGCATGGCTGAACCCGTAAACTTTGAAACGAATGACGGAGAGCACTTAGCAATTGTTGGGCCTAACGGCGGAGGAAAGTCAATGCTTGTTGACATTATCGTAGGCAGACACCCACTACTTATGCATGATCCGGAATATGATTTCTCGCCTAGCGAAAAACCTCTTGTTTCTGATAATATCAAATACATAACTTTTCGTGATAGTTATGGAAGTGACAACGACCGCACATACTATCTACAACAAAGATGGAATCAACAAGAAATTGACGAAAACACACCTACTGTTGGTGATAAGTTAGAAGAAGCTTACGACTTGGCTGGAGAGGACACACCAAAAAGAAGAGAACTACAGAAGCATATTTATAAGATGTTCCACATGGAGCACTTATTAGACAAATATATTATTTTGTTATCAAGTGGTGAACTAAGAAAGTTTAAACTAGCTTCCACTCTATTTGCAAATCCAAGAATACTAATAATGGACAATCCATTTATAGGACTTGATGCCGGCACAAGAGATCAACTAAAAGAACTTTTAAAAGAACTATCATCTGAAACTGCTCTGCAAATAATATTGGTATTAAGTAAAAGCGATGACATTCCCGATTTCATAACTCATGTTGTTGAAGTTAAAAACATGAAAGTATATCCTAAAGTCACACTAGAAGAATATATTAATAACCGACAGCCAATACCAAACAGAGTATTAAGTAAAGAGTACGAGCAACAGATAATTGATTTACCATATAAAGATAACGAATATCATACCAAGGAAGTTGTCAAAATGAATAAGGTATGTATTAAATATGGTGAACGCACCATCCTTAGTCAATTAGATTGGACTGTAAAGAATGGTGAGCACTGGGCTCTTGGAGGACAAAACGGTGCAGGTAAGTCCACCCTTTTAAGTCTTATTTGTGCAGACAATCCACAAAGCTACGCATGCGACATAACACTTTTCGATAATCCTCGTGGAAGCGGTGAAAGTATCTGGGATATTAAAAAACATATTGGATATGTTTCCCCAGAAATGCATCGTGCTTATCAGCGTGACATGCCTGCTATTAGAATCGTTGCCAGTGGTATGAAAGATTCTGTGGGACTATACATGAAACCTTCTGACGAAGAAATAGAACAATGCCATTTTTGGATGAAGATATTTGGACTTGACAAAATACAAGACCGTACTTTCCTCAAACTGTCTAGTGGCGAACAGAGATTAGTTCTTCTCGCAAGAGCTTTTGTGAAAGATCCAGAACTACTTATTCTTGACGAACCTCTACACGGACTTGATAACACAAATCGACGAATGGTTAAAGATGTAATAGAGGCTTTCTGCAAAAGACAAAACAAAACGATTATTATCGTCACACATTATAAAGAAGAGCTACCTAATTGCATTGACCACGAAATATATTTGAAAAGACACGCATAAAAGACGTCTTAAACTGGTAGGAGAAAATAAACATAGTTTTCTCCTATTTAATTTTTTAAGACTTTTCACTCTATTGCGTTTGTCCATACAGAACGTACCTAAAAAAATCAGACACAAAGTTACAACACAAAAGGCTATTCACAAAGACGATATCATTAAAAAACATGAATGAAATATTGATAGGAAACAGGTATCAATCTGTCTGAAACTCTCACCTGTCAATAGCTAGTGGATGACTGTAGACAAAATAAAGAAAAAAAAGTGGTGGACTTTCGATGATTTAAACACTCTGGAGATTTTTTTATTTCTCCGAACCAGGCTCAGGACTACATTTAGAAAGGAGTAAATGATGTAAAATTCTTCCTCTTTAAAGTGACTAAACATTAGTCATAGAATTTTAAATTCCCAAGTTTACAAACTCAGCCGATAACACTTTATTTGTATTCTCCAAACTTTTCAGGTGAGCCCCGAGATACCACATAACTGTACATATACAAAAAATCCTCAAAACAATAAAGTTTTGAGGATTTTAAGCGGTGCGTACGAGACTCGAACTCGTGACCTCCTGCGTGACAGGCAGGCATTCTAACCAACTGAACTAACGCACCAGTTTTACAAATTCATCAAAAGGCTTGTGGCGGTGCGTACGAGACTCGAACTCGTGACCTCCTGCGTGACAGGCAGGCATTCTAACCAACTGAACTAACGCACCATAAAAGAGCCTTATTCTGAATTGCGAGTGCAAAGGTAATGATAATATTTTATTTCTCCAAAACTTTTACTGTATTTTTTC
>JAGPJJ010000124.1 GCA_018054505.1 Prevotella sp. | reverse complement strand
AGTTGAGCTGTCCGATGATGTATTGCACGGCAAGCATCATACCGAGTGTCATTTGCCCATGAATCACGGCAGTTGCAGCGACTACCGTGATGATGATGTTCTTCACCTCGTTGATGAAAATACTTCCTGCTTCCTGTGTCTGTTGGAGTTTGAGCGACTTCATCTGCACGCCGAATAGCTCAGCTTGCGTGTCCTCCCATTCCCACCGTCTACGCTGCTCACAATCCTGCAACTTGCTCTCCTGTATGGTTGTTATAAACTCATAAGTCTTGTTGTTGTTGATGGCTTGTTGCTCAAACAATTCGTAATCAAGCAACTTCCTTCGCTTCAAGAATAAGGTCATCCATACACCATAGAGGATGCTTCCCAACAAGAAGATAGCAAACACCAACTTATTGTAGAAGAACAACACCACCGAGAACACCACGAAAGTAAGCATGGCAAAGGTGATGTTGAGCGTCTGCTGTGTAAGGAAGTTGTTCACACGACTATGGTCATTCATTCTCTGCATCAAATCCCCCATGAGTTTCGTATCAAAGAAAGACATCGGCAACTTCAAGAGCTTGATAAAAAAGTCGCTTACTAAAGAGATGTTGATACGTAAGGAAATGTGGAGTAACAACCACCTACGGATAAAGTCGATTGCCGTTCTACTGATGGTTAGCATCAATTGTCCCAACAGGATAAGCCAAACAAAGCCGATGTCTTGATTTTTAATACCAACGTCCACGATTGATTGTGTAAGGAATGGAAGGACAAGCTGCGAAAGACTTCCGACTATCAAGCCCAAGATGACTTGTCCGAAATACTTGCGGTATTTCTTCACATACCCAAAAAGAAAGTGAAAAGATCTCTTCCCGCTGATTTTCTTTTTGTCTTCCATCTGATGGGTAAAAAAAGTGGGAGTAGTTTCCAAAAACATAGCTATGCCTTTGTCCTGTCCATTAGAGTTTGTACTAATCCAATGTTTTTTGAACTCTTCAAGACTATAAGTCACCAATCCTTTTCCTGGGTCGGCAATGTAGAACTTCTTCTCATTTTTTACTCTATATAAGACTACAAAATGATTTTGATTCCAATGAAGGATACTTGGTAGAGAAACCTCTGTTAAAGTTTTAACTGTACACTTAACATTTACTACATGAAAGCCCAAACTGGTAGCAGTTTCGCTGATTCCAAGCATAGAAACTCCTTCCGTTGTAGCAAAACATATTTTTGACAAGGAATCAAGGGAATATTCTTTGCCATAATAGTTACATATCATTTGTAAACATGCTATGCCACATTGCATACAATCATGTTGTCGTTCTACCTTAAAATTATTCATCAAATTTTATATTCTTACTATGTCTATGAAAAAACTAAAATATTACTGTAAACAAGTGAGCGAAATACCTTATCTACATCTTTCTCATATAGTTTTTTGCTTATGCCTTCACCTTGTTGCTTTACCTCTAAGCAGTTTTTAATTTCTTTAAAGGTTGCATTTTTTACATTTTGCAAATACCATATAATTTGCATTTTGACACCTGCTAATAAGAGCTTTTGGGGCTGTCCCAATGTTGCATCTGGTGTTATGACAACAGCGAGGTCTTTTATATTCGTCACTTTTCTTAAAATATTATCATCTAGATGGAGTACATTACGAATTATATCTTCATGTGAAATACTTATGATTTTACACTTTGGATTAATCATTACCTTTTTCTCCAAAAGAGAAATATTACTCCATAATAAGTCTCTGCATTTACTTTGTTCCTGAAATATTTCAAGTATATCCTTTGATAATTTTATATTAATCTCATCATAAGCGGTTGATATTTCATGTACTTTAGACTCATTGTTATTTTCCTTTGCTAATTGTTGCATAGACTTACTCTTCTCTAAGAAAATTCCAAGCTCTGGAAAATTTATCAATGGTGAGATATTGTGTTCATAACAGTATTTTGTAATATGATTACTTACTGTCGGATTTATGTAATGCAAATATTGCGAAACAAACACATATGATTTGAACTGTCGTTTAATTCCTGCAAGCATATGCATGTAACCTGTCTTTGGAGAACATGAAAAATCCATAGGAAGCCAATCGAATTTTGTACTAAGTTTGTCGCCAACAGTGCAGAGACCTATTTCTTTCCTATGTTTTTGGGAAAGAATGTACAAGAACAACTGCTCATAGATAGAATTGACAAATCCGTCATTGATTTTTCGCAATGTATCAACATTGGCATGTATAAATTTCTTTATAAGCTCAACATACTCTTGGATGAAAGAAATGTCTTGTCCTCCTAAAACTCCTGCGTTTATAACTCTAAGAATAGAACTAGACTCTGCAATGTCTTTTATCCATAAAGGAAATTCACAACCATAGCTCAACATTTTTTCAAATGTTCTTTTGTTATAATATTGGTCGTCGTACTCTATATTTTGTCCTATGACATCAGACTTCTCTATTTGTGTTGAGAGTCTATCGAACATAAACCAATCGCAATCAACATGCAAAAAGGGAGTTTTTTGTTGAGAATATGTATATATCTTAGGCAAAGCCCAAAGGTTACAACCTTTGTACTCTTGCATAAAATCTGGAATCACAACAATCTCATCATAAGGAATTTTCAATTCGCTTACAATCTCTTTTACACTACCGTTGCAATATAAGGTGACGCTTCCGTAATGTTTTTTGAGAAGAAGGCAGCTGACAGCCATGCTTTTCCAATTCATGTCAGCAGTAAGAAAACCTGCAGTATCATAAATCGGATTTTTGTTATCAGCATAACTATAATATGTCTGGACTATTTTCATTTTTTTTCAATATTTATAATTCCGTCAAAAACGCATTGTCTTATAAAAGTGTTTAAATCAGAATCTATTTCTAATGCTTTACCATATGCTTGAAGCAGAAGTAAGTTTGCATTTTCTTCTCTAAGAAGTTCTTTAAGAAATTGCACTTTCTTATAAGACCAAACAAACTCATCTACTTTGTTCAATATAGGGTTGTAAACCCATAGAATGCACTTGGATGCTTTATGATGCTTAGACTTAAATACAAGCAAATCAAGCAGGGATTCTTTGCATTCAATAAATTTTAAAGTATGAGACAATTCCATTTCTATTTTATGCTCATCAGATATTAACGAATTTTGAAGCATTTTTACCATTTGTATTTGGTGCTGCTGTATCTTGATAAGCTCTTTTCTGTTTTTTAGAAAACTATTTTTGTAGTTTTCCTTTAAAGTTTCGTATGCATTTAATTCCTCAGATTCCAACTTTGTCAAGTTTGTTAAACTTTTAAGTTTTTCCAATCTTAAAGATTTCTTTGATACCAAGTCACTACTAAATATTGGGCAATCTATTCCTATCTCGGCACAAGCTGTAAGAATTTGCTTGTATTCCTTAGGGAAATCATTTAACATATTATAAACAATAAACCTATTGCAACGAATATTATCTTTGTATTCCATAACATGCATATATTTCAAAGGTGTGCCAGAAACAGTTTGTGTCGGAACAGTAGCATCTTGCATGTCAAAATCTGTAATTACTTTTTTATAGTATGTACACACCTCTTTATGCTCAAAAGTGGTCATTCCATAATATAACCACTGTTCAAAAACTACATTGTATAAAAATTTGCGAGAAGCTTTGTCTAAATTACCTTTATTCTTTGAAACAAAATTTATTATATTATTAATATATCGCTGCAAGAACAATAGGTCATTTCCACCAATAATCCCTGCATTAAATGAGGAAATATATTTGTCCCCAATACAATGTTGCATTATGTACTGTGGCAGTTGGATATTATCCTTTTTTATTTCATTGAATACTTCTCTATAAAAGTTAGAGTCTCTTTCTTTATGTTGAGCCACCAATGGAGCTTTCAATAAAGCTTCAGGTATTGGAGTCCACATAAAAATATCGGAATCTATATGTATAAATGGCTCTTTTTGTCTTTGATAAGTTAAAATCTTGGGCCAACAATAAAACCATTCATTGTAATCACCGTTGTAATCACAAATATAATATTTGTCATATGGCAACTTAAACAAATCCTTCAAGATGTGAACAATTGTTTCATTACCATAAAACAACAAGCGTAATGTAGGGTTATTACGCTTGAGAAGTAAACAACTATATGCAATTGATAACCAAAATACAAATGAAGATAAGTAGCCCCCTCTATAATTTAAATTTTGGGGTGTTATACGTTTGTTGAAAAATGATTGAATAATATTCATCTTTTTATTTCTTTATTTTTGCTAGATAATCCAAATATATCCTATCTTCAATATTGTATATGAAAGAAGGACATCGTGGTTCTTTTTCCAATAAGCCAAGTGGACATAGACCTCCGCAAAGAGGGTAAAACTTACAGTTGTTGCAAGGGTATACTCGTTTTTCAAGTAACATTTGAGGAACATCATGCAAACAACTACGCTTATTCGGAACTATTATTTTTTGTTCTACATTTCCCAAAACAAAACCTTTGGACTTATAATACTCGGAATAAGAGGTTTCTGAACAATCCAGAATATTTCCATCAGCATCATACATTTCTGCATCATTATCTGTTCCTATACATTGGTAAGGAGCAACTCTTTTCGGAAGAATTGTAACCTTGAAATTATGATTTATCATATAGTCTATATGTTTTGAAGACAACTTTCCTAACAATTTATGTCCTAGCATGCTACCTGCTCCATTATTAGACCATGAGACAACAGGGGTTGTATAGAAAATAATCTTATCCTGCATATTATGCTTATATAGCATTTCCAACAAAGGCATAACCCCTTCAATATTTCTTTCATCTACATTGCATCTAATGCTAATCACACATGTATTTTTATCATAGAAAGGGGATTGAGTGATTGCCTTTAAATTGTTGAAGATGATATCGAAAGAACCAATTCCGCTTGTCGTTACTCTTCTTTTGTCATGAAATTCCTTGCTACCATCAAGAGTAATTTCTATACGATACACATTGAATTCTTCCTTCAGCATTTTGTATATAGAAGGAGACAATGCGTAACCATTAGTTGTTATATGTCCTGAATATTTTAGGTTACGACTAATTGCAATATCTTTCAATTGTTCATTTAACTTTTTCATCTTGGAAAAAGCCATCAATGGCTCACCACCAAACCATCCTATCTCTAACGACTTTGTATCTTTTAGGGATATTTTTTGCTTGATGCGACAAACTATTTGCTCTATCAAGCTATCCGTTAAAAACTTGCGAGAATGAGCTTGTCCGCAATAGTCGCAAGCAAGTTGACAAGCGGCTGTTGGCTGGATTGACACATACAATCGATCAGTGGATTTTTTTGATAATCGCACTTTATTTTCCTTGTTGATTTCATCCAATTCATCTTCTGTGCTTGGAACTAGAACTTTCTCTGATATTAAAACTTCCAATACTTTTGGCTGAAGAGTGGTAAATTTTCCATTCTCAACTATAGAAAAAACTTTTTTAGAGACTAAAATATTTTTGCCTGTTCGTCCAGAAAACAGTAAACAAATTTCCTGACCACTAGAAGTGCGTTTAGAAACTGCAAAAGTGTATTTTGATAATATGTAATTCATTTCTATTCGTTTGTAAAAAACGAGAGTTGACTTTTTATGTCAAACAAGGCACAAAAGGCCAACTCTCAAAAACATACTAATGTACCATTTTAGGCACAATTGCCAAATGAACAGTTGTTGTAATTGCCAAAGCAGATAAACTTGCC
>JAGPJJ010000123.1 GCA_018054505.1 Prevotella sp. | reverse complement strand
CCCTTATAGGTTATACAAAGAAGCAAATTATGCTTCTTCTGGTATTGTTGCTTCTTCCTCTGCCTTCTTTGTAGTCTTGCGGATAGTGCGTTTAGCGCGCTTTGGCTTTTCATCAGAAGCAGGCTTGTCTGTCTTTACGCCAGCAAGTTCTGGATCGATCATGATTCTACCACAATACTCACAAACGATGATCTTCTTGTGAATCTTGATGTCTAGTTGACGCTGAGGTGGAATCTTGTTGAAACAACCACCACAAGCATCACGCTGAACGTAAACGATACCCAAACCGTTACGTGCATTCTTACGAATACGCTTGAAACTTGTAAGCAAACGAGGTTCAATCTTTGTTTCTAGCTCCTTAGCCTTCTCCTTAAGCTTGTCTTCTTCTTCACGAGTCTCCTGCATGATCTCGTCAAGTTCGTTTCTCTTTTCATTGAGGTCACCCTGACGGTCTGCAATTATTTCTTGTGCTTTTTCCAAGTCATGGTTGCATTCTTCAATCTTGATAGCAGCTTCCTTGATCTTCTTGTTACAAAGTTCGATTTCCAAAGTCTGGAACTCAATTTCCTTTGTAAGAGTATCATATTCACGATTGTTCTTTACATCGTCCAACTGGGTCTTGTAACGATCAACGCTAGCCTGAGCATCAATAATATCGCGCTGCTTCTGAGTTACTGCATTTTTGAAGTCAGCAATCTCGTTCTGAATCTTCTCGATACGGATGTTCAGACCTTCGATTTCATCCTCCAAGTCTTGAACCTCAAGAGGAAGTTCACCGCGAAGAGCCTTTTTTTCGTCAATGCTACTCAATGTAGCCTGTAGTTGATAAAGAGTTTTCAACTTCTCTTCAACAGACAAGTCTGTAGGATCTTTCTTTGCCATAATTTTTATAGATAAATTATAGGATTCGTGTTTATCTTTGTGAGTTTGCACTCAACACCAGGACACTTATCCTCTATTATTGTTTTGAAAATTTCGTTTGTATACTGTTCACTTTGATAATGTCCTATCACAGCAATCTGTATTTGCTGATTTCTGCCGAAATACTCATGATAGTGCATCTCTCCGGTGATAAATGCATCTGCACCAGCAGCTATCGCATCATCGAGTAGAAAAGAACCTGCACCGCCACATACAGCAATCTTTGAGATGGGACGTCGAAGCAATTCATTTGCCATGACACACTCAACATCAAAGTTTCGTTTCAACATTATAATAAGGTCGTCAGCAGCGATAGGTTCATCAAGTTCACCAATAACGCCATCACCACCTTGTACACCGTCAACAGTATTCTGCTTACCAAAGAAACGTAAATCATTCAATCCCAGTTTTTCTGCTATTTTATGATTCACACCTCCTTGAGCACTGTCCATGTTAGTATGCATAGACACTACTGTGACATGATTTTCGATAGCTTTGCGTATAGTCACCTGAACTTCATCCTCATCAGTGATATGGGCCAGCTTGTGGAATATCAGCGGATGGTGTGAAACAATCAGATTGCAGCCACATGCAACAGCTTCGTCGACGATTTTAGGGGTCACGTCAAGACACAATAAAGCCCCTGAGACTTCCACTTCTGTTAATCCAACCTGTAAGCCAGCATTATCATAGTCAGCTTGCAGAGGCAGAGGCGCGAATTGTTCAAGGGCACCAATTACTTCCTTTATTTTCATGCGATGCATAAAATTAGATTGCAAAGTTAGTTAAATTTCTACATTATACTAGTGTGGGTATTGTTTGTTTAACATATTTTACATTAAATGCGTTGTTTTTCTATAAACGTTTAGCAACAAAACGGGACACAGTTCATCAAGAATTGTGTCCCGTTTTCTATGAAACCTAAATATTACCTAAGATAAATTCACTCTTCCGTAATTGTATGAGTTGAGCACATTAACCATATAGTGAACAACTTTGTTTTTATTTACGGTAGTTTTTATCAAAACTACAACATTAGTTATTTTCTTCATAATCGTTATCCTTAATAAATCTTTTTACCTTAAAAGAAGCTAATACTTTTATACCTCTATAATTTCTTTATATCCTTTTTACATGTGCAAAGTTAACGCCCTTATCAATAGTAAACAATGATAAGGGCGCAAATATGCTTAAAAAATGTAATATTTTTGACTTGAATCAATTAACTTGATACATGTCAATAGATCACTTTGATATATGTCAAGCTTCTTTCTCTATAATCTTCAGTTGGCCATAAGCATCAAAGAAATAGCCACGAGCTAAAGCCAATGTAATCAATAAAGATACAGGGGCTGCAGCAAGCATGGCTGACAAAATGAGTATCTGGAAGAATACGGCATCAATAACAGTTGTGCCTGCTAACATCATGCTCCATAACACCAATGGCGTTACGCCTAAGAGAATATAAGCCATCTTGCTTAACATTGGTATCATACTTCTTTCAAGGGCTCGCTTCACGAAATAGCTTACAGCCTGATTGTGTGTGGCTCCGTTACCAAGAAGATAATAATATATTGCATTATGATTTTTCAAGCCAGAATAGTAAGTTTCTAATGACTTGAAATTGCACTCAATCATTGAGCCTGCAAGAAAGCCCGTGATAGGAATCATATATCGGGCATCAAACATATTCTTGAATGAGAACACTGCAAACAAAATGGCTAATCCCATTAAAACAACGACCGAGAAAGCTCCCGCAAACGTGGGGATAAACATTTTTCCCATGCTCAGTTTGGTTTTACCAACAGTGATAACAGAGGCTATGGCAGCCATGAGTATCATCCAAAGCAAATTAATGAATATGTTGTTCCATTTAGATATGTAGTATAGAAATAAGCCTGTCAATACCATATATGCCAACATCTTAACTACCGACATGGCAAATTTATTGAATAGGTTTAGTTTATAAGTGAATATAATGTAAGCCGGAATGCAGAGCAGTAACATCACTATACATATTCCAAGGAAAGATATGTTCATAACTTAATTGATTTATACGTTAATATCTAATATCAGTGATTTATGACACTCTCTTTTAATGTCTTCATTGTCACTGACTATAATCACAGAATGTCCCTCAGCGGCATAGTCCTTTAAATAGGGCATCAACAGACTTGCAGACAATTCGCTGTAGAGTTTGTCTATGATAAGATAAGGACGGTCGTTTAACACAGCCACAATAATAAGCAATAGTTGCACAATGTGTTTCTGAAGTTTTTTGTAATCTGTATTGAGCACGGCTTTGTCGACTCCAAATCTTTCTAATTCTCCTTTGAGTATCTTCTTAGTGATATGATTCTCTTTTTCAACAGGAGAAGACAGCACATCAGTGATTTTGTCAAAAGGCATATCAAGATTGTGGGGCACATAAGAAAACATGCTGCGGAAGTAGGCTGCCGAAGATGCGTCGAGAACATCACCGTCAATAGTGATGAAGCCTGATTTTAAAGGCTGCAATCCCAATATAGAACGGATGATTGCAGTGACATAATTATCTTGGGTTCCATAAATGCACAACAACTCGCCTGCATCAACAGAGAAATTGATGTCAGCAGATGTAGCAGGGTATTCAACGCCACTTAATATTCCATTTTTTATTTCAAGCATTACCAGTCGGTTACGTTGTTTATACATTTGAAACAATGCAGATTTAACAAGCTTGCGAGAATGTTCTTCATTATGCAGCTTATCTTATGCAAAGATAATTATTTTTATTCTAATCTGTAAACAATAAGAAATAAAATCGCTATATTTGCACAATTAATCAAGGTAAAAACAAAGCTAACCATAATTTATGGCAAACAATAAAAATAGCATTAACGATTTCAGACTTCCAGCAGAATGGGAACAACAGAGTGGGGTGCAGCTTACTTGGCCTCATGCAAACACAGATTGGAAACCCTATATTGAAGAGATTACAAAGGTATTTATCGACATGGCAAAGGTCATTACAAATGAAGAGTTGCTTGTTGTTGTGACTCCGGAGATTGATGCTGTAAAAAATAAACTTTCTAAGGAACTAACAGTGCAACAGATGGACAACGTCATCTTTTATGATATTGATACCAACGATACATGGGCACGTGATCATGCTCCAATGACATTGATCTCTGGCAGTAAAGAAACACGCATACTTGACTTTAAATTCAACGGTTGGGGAGAAAAGTTTGAATGGCGAAAAGACAATGCTATTACATCTAAACTAAATGATTGTGCAGCTTTTAATGCTGACTATGAAGACGATACAGACTTTGTGCTTGAAGGCGGAAGTATAGAAAGCGACGGAAAGGGAAGTATATTCACAACTTCATTCTGCTTGATGGCTGATTATCGCAATCAACCCCTTACACGAGACAAAGTTGAAGAAAGATTATTGAAGAGTTTACACGCAGAAAGAATCGTATGGCTTCACAATGGACAGCTGATAGGCGACGACACGGATGGACACATAGATACAATCGTGCGTCTGGCACCAAACGACACCATCGTTTATAATGGATGCGATGACGAGAATGATGAACAATATCGTGACTTTAGAACGCTTGAAAATCAGCTGAAACAGATAAAAACGCTGGACGAAAAGCCTTACAACTTGTTGCGTTTACCAATTCCAGATGCTATCTATGACGACGGAGAACGATTGCCGGCTACTTATGCAAACTTTGTAATTACCAACAAGAGTGTGATCTGTCCGACATACTCACAGCCAGCAAAAGATGCTATTGCCAAGGAAGTGTTGCAACGCGCTTTCCCTAATCATACTGTAGTGGGAGTAGATGCTTCTGTGGTAATCAGACAACACGGTTCGCTGCATTGTCTGACAATGCAATATCCTGAAGGAACATTGAAATCAAAGAGCATATAATATATAGAATATGAGAGAACTTAAAATAGGCATTATACAACAGCACAACATTGCTGACACAAATGATAACATGCACAGACTTTCTGAAAACATAGAACGTCTGGCAAAACAAGGAGCACAACTTATCGTGCTTCAAGAACTTCATAATTCACTATACTTCTGCCAAGTAGAGGATGTGAACAACTTTGACTTAGCAGAACTAATTCCAGGTAATTCAACTGATTTCTATGGTAAGTTGGCTAAAGACAATAATGTGGTGATAGTGACTTCTTTATTTGAAAAACGAGCTCCGGGACTTTATCATAACACAGCCGTAGTGATAGAAAAGGATGGAACGATAGCTGGTAAATATCGCAAGATGCATATTCCAGATGATCCAGCTTACTATGAAAAGTTTTATTTCACACCGGGTGATATAGGCTTTAGACCTATACAGACAAGTGTTGGAAAACTGGGCGTGTTGGTTTGTTGGGATCAATGGTATCCGGAAGCAGCACGACTGATGGCACTTAGTGGAGCGGAAATACTGATATATCCAACAGCAATAGGATATGAAAGCAGCGACACGAATGAAGAACAGGAACGACAGAGAGAAGCATGGACAACAGTGATGCGCGGACATGCAGTAGCAAACGGACTGCCTGTGGTTGCCGTGAATCGTGTGGGATATGAACCAGACCCAAGCAAGCAGACAAATGGTATTGAATTCTGGGGTAGCAGTTTTGTTGCCGGTCCACAAGGCGAAATGCTATATCGAGCTGATAATAAAGAGGAAGAAATCAAAATACTGTCTGTTGATATGGAACACAGCGAACAAGTGCGTCGTTGGTGGCCTTTCTTGCGTGACAGGAGAATAGATAAATATAATGAAATAACAAAGAGGTTTATTGATTAATAAACCTCTTTGTTATTGATGTAAGAATAGAAAGATATTCTAGTCTTCTTTACGTCCGAATTC
>JAGPJJ010000016.1 GCA_018054505.1 Prevotella sp. | reverse complement strand
AGAATAGAATATAAAGTTACAAAAAGATTAGCCACCAAACCAAATTTTACTCACTATATTTTTGTTAACCGATACTATAATAATGAGATAGTTAAGTAATTATTTAACGAAGTGTTGAGTTATGATACATAATGTGAAACAAAATAAGGCACGTTTTATTTTGCATTTCCACTCGTTTGGCGTATCTTTGCATAATAATAATTTAAGGCAAGCGAAATGAAGACATGTTATGTGGCGGCATTGGTATTAGCCATAGCTGTTGTATCTTGCAAGCAAGACAAAAGAACCGGTGATATAATTACAAAAAAGCCGGTAGCTGAAGTTCACAAGACAATTCAAAAAACAGGCGATTATTCTCAAACACGCCATGTTAATTGGCTTGGGAATGATTATTCTATTATAGTACAGCGAACGGCAGAAACTAATTCTACAGTTGTTGATGAAGGTTCAGGAAATCAATATTATAATAATAAGATTGTTGTAAGAATATTGAGAAAAGATGGTACCGAATTCTTTAAGCGTGAGTTTACCAAATCAGATTTTTCTTCGTATCTAGATGATTCTTATAATAAGAAAGGTGTACTCTTAGGGGTAGTCTTTGATAGGGTAGAAGGAGATAATATGTATTTTGCGGCTAGTGTTGGATCACCAGATAAATTAAGTGATGAATATATTCCGCTTGTTGTAAAAGTTTCGAGAACAGGTAATGCTTCTGTTTTAAAGGATGCGCAATTTGATTCTGGTAGTTCACAACAAAAAAGCGATGATGAAGAGATGTCTGAAGACTAAATAGAATTTATGATATAATAATATAAAAAAAAGAGATTGGAAATGTTTCCAATCTCTTTTTTTTGTTATTTACAGTTATTAGTAACCCTTATTCTGCCAGAAACCAGTTGTGCTGTTTTCTTCTGTTGTGAGATTTGTAACAGAATTTGTTTCTGCATCTGGAATAGGACGATACAAGTGATGACTGTCAATATTGGCAGATCCTTGAGCATTGTATTTCTTCACGTATTCAATAAGTTTACCTGTACGCTTAAGGTCAAACCAACGTTGGAATTCACCGCAAAGTTCAATTCCACGTTCCTCTAGAATATCATCAATAGAAGAGATACTGCTTAAAGAATTGTCTTGTCCTGATATAGCACGAGTTTTACGAAGTGCATTAATTGTTGCGAGAGCATCGCTTGCACTGCCAGACTGTAACTGTCCTTCGGCTTTGATGAGATACATTTCTGCTAAACGAAGAACAAAGAAATCGCGATAAGATATATCATAAGTAGGATACGTCTTGTCATATACATTGTCTAGGAACTTTGCCATACAAGGGAATGAACGATATCCTTCAATCTTTGGATCATTGTAACGTCCATCATTATATACCGAAGATATTGCTTTGCCACCAGTAGTAGGCAAAGCCTTTGATTCGTCAGTAGATGTGTAGACAGGAATGTCGCCACCAGTTGCGAATTGAATGCGATATCGATTCTTAGCCCATGCCTGTAGTGCTTTTCCATCCTGAGAGTCTCCATCCAATATGCTATAATATATTGCTGTGTCACGGAAAGCTTGCAGTTTGTTTGCATCAGTTATATTTTTATCAGCCCAATCACCCATCTTTGAATAATTTTGGGCATTTTGTGAAAGGGCATGGTTTGCAATGCGATATGCATCAAGCATCGTTCCTTGATAACGCTGGTCAGTAGTCCTGTGTTTGGCAAGTAAGCGCCATAAGTGTAGAGATGGTAGATAGCGTGTGAAGCCACGTCCGTAAGGAGAATATGCTTCAGCTACGGCAACATTTTGTCCAGTTTTCTTACTTGTTATCGTATTGCCGTCGTCGGTTGCACGAAAGAACACACATGTATTCTTTGTTCCATTTCCACCAAGGTCGTTACATCCATTGTTCCACATAGGGACAAACATCAGCAGCATTGAACTACCACCACGAGAATAGCCTGTACGAGTGATAAGGCTGTTATACTCTGAATTGCTTCCATAACGTGGAGGAATACAGTTTACAGTAGATTTTAAATCACTTGAATATGAAACTCCAAATAATGCTTCATTATTCTTTGTCCAATCCTCATTATTCATAGACCATAAATCACTGTAGTTGGAATATAATGTCGCTCCACTTCCTGTGATAACAGCGTCTGCTTCGGTGGCAGCTGCAGCGTAAAGAGCCTTAGCATCCATATTGGAATACTTATCGTTTCCGGCAACTTTTTTATTCAGTTGTCCGTTAATCCATGATGCGGCATAAAGTAGTACGCGAGCTTTCAGACTTCGTGCAGACCATACTGTGGCATGTCCACTTGCTTTTGTTGTGACAGCGGCTAAGTCGGTGATGGCATTGTCCAAGTCTGCAAGTATTTTACCATATACTTCGTTTTCTGGCATGCGTATTGGGTTTGTATTTTGGGCAGTGATAGGTGCATCATTATATGGAATAGCTCCCCACATATTTACCATATTAAAGTATGTGAGCGCCCTAATGAATTCAGCCTCACCTTTATATTTGGCTTTGGTTGCATCGTCAATTTGGTCACATTGTGCACTATACTTCAATGCGTTATTGCATACATCAATACATGCATAGCCCATTTCCCAATATTCGTCGAGACAAGGATTATCGTTAACATTGTCTTCTAATGATACAGAAGAAATGTTGTATGAGTTCATAGATTTTTGCTTGTTATCAAAACCATAGTAAAATAAGTCTGTTCCGCCTTCTGTTAGACCGAGTGCAGGCTCTTTACCATACCATCCACGTTGAAAAGCATAGCATGAAGAAATCAATCCTTCGATACCAGATTTCGTTGCGTAAGTAATGTCCGTTGTTTCTCCTGTCTTGTTCTTTTCATCTAGAAAGTCTGAACAGGATGTAGTGCCCAATAGCAATGATGATGAAACGGCTATATATAATAATAATTTTGTTTTCATGTTCTGTTTCTTTTAGAATTCAAGATTAATACCGATAACTGCTTGTTTAGCAAGTGGGAATGAATAGCCACCACCTGCTTCTGGATCGAAGTTGTCGATGTGTGAGAATGTGATGAAGTTCTTTAATGAACCATAGATTCTTGCATTGCTCAAACCAATTTTTGAAATCCATCTTTTTGGTAGACTATATGATAGAGTGATATCCTTTATCTTTAGAAAATCTGCTTTCTCATACAACAATGATGAACCGTAAGTCGTATAGATGGATTTGTCAGCTCCAGGACTAGGGAACTTTGCATTTTGGTTCGTATATGTCCAATAGTCTGTACATCCGCCACCCCAGTTTGCTGTCTCATAATCAAGTCTGTTATTCATTGCATAAGGAATATAACCTCCGAGACGGGCCATCAACTGAACGCTCAGTGAGAAGTTCTTATATGAGAATGTGTTGTTCATGCCAAAGAGATTTTCAGGATCAGCATTGTACACTCTGCGGTCGTCAGCAGATAACTTACCATCGTTGTTGCGGTCATTAATTTTCAATGTACCAGGATCTCCATATCCTGAAGAATAATTTGCTGCAACTTCATTTCCGTTGCTATCATAAAACTTATGGCTAGCTATGTAGTTGGCAAATTCACCAACAGCCCATGTTCCTGAAGTTTCATAGTCTAGATACGTATTTACGCGTTCGCCTACAATTCTTGCTTCATTATTATTGCCGGTTTCATATTTGTCAATACCACCTGTTAATTCAGTAATCTTATCAGACATGTGTGAATATGACCAGTTAATATTCCAGCTAAAGGCTTTTGCATTAATTATCAGCGTGTTTAACTGAAGTTCAATACCAGAACCTTTTGTCTTTCCTATGTTAGATATAACACTTGGGAATACAGAAGAAGTTGGTGCTGATTTATAAAACAATAAATCATTTGTCTTACTGAAATACATGTCAACACTACCATTAATTCTATTGTTTAAGAAACCAAAGTCGAAGCCGAAGTCAAAAGAAGATGTCTTCTCCCATTTTAGGTCAGGATTACCCATGTGACTAGGTATCTTGCCTGCTACATCGTTACCTGCAAAATTATAGTATATTGCAGATGAATTTAATGTAGATAATGTCTGATAAGCATCGATAGCAGAGTTACCTGATAGTCCCCAAGACATGCGCAGTTTCAAATTGTCTAACCATGATTTAGTTCCTGCCATGAATTTCTCTTCAGTGATGCGCCAGCCCAATGCTGCTGATGGGAAGTATCCCCATTTGTGACCTTCTGCAAGCTGTGATGCTCCATCAGCACGAAGTGATAATGTTGCTAAATACTTGCTGTCATAAGAATAGTTTACACGTGAAAAGAATGATAACATACTCTTCTTGGTGTATCCGTTTCTTATCGTTGGAGAAGTGATTTTAGACAAGTCATAGAATGAACTTTCATAGTAATGCGTCGTTCCTGCATCACCAAATATATTTGTAGATTCATATACAGACTGCAATAGTTCATGACCAACTAAAGCTGTCAGATCACTCTTGGAACCACCAAAATTTGTATTGTAGTTTACGGTGTTGTCCCATGTAAGTGCAGTTGTATTGTATTTATTTGATGAAATATAATTAGTGTGAGGACTTTGGTATCTGGTTGTACTTTCATAGTCCTGATATAATCCGTCACGTGTGTCCGAACGATCGACATTAAATAATGAACGATAGGTTAAACCTTTCAAAGGAGTGAACTCAACATAAGCATTACCAAAGAAACGTGTTGATTCTATATTATGCTGGAAACGACCGTCTACCATGTCAAGAAGTGGATTACTGTGGGCTGCATACCATGGGTTAGGAGTTGTATTGATACTTCCATCAGAAAGGTAGGCATGAGTTATCGTCGTCATCTTTAATGCCTGAGCGAAGACTCCGGAATTGGCTTTGTCGTTGTTTTTATATGAAAACATAAGACTACCACCAACCTTGAACATGTTGCTGATTCTATGGTCAATATTCATCTTGCCATTGTAGCGGCTCAACTTATCTTGATCCATCAGACCATTATCATAGAGCGCACCAAGTGAAACGTTGAAGTTTGTCTTATCATTACCACCAGATACAGCCAAATCGTAATTTTGTGATGCAGAATTCTTCAGAAGAAGATCTCCCCAGTCTGTGTATGATTTGTCTTGATAGATGCTGTATGTTTCAGTACCATCATCAAGTTTATATCCAGTAGTAACTTGTTGTGCTGTTACATTCGACGTTCCCCATTTACCGCTTGCCTTATCTGCCTGATAATTGGCTTTATCAATAAGTCTCTGTATTTCAGTATCACCATACATAGAAGTAGGTGTACTTGTTGGACTATTGAATGAATTGTAGACATTAAGATTAACCTTTGTTTTGCCTGCTTTGCCGCGCTTTGTTGTGATGATAATCACACCATTGGCACCTCTACTACCATAAATAGCTGTGGATGATGCATCCTTTAAAACTTCCATAGATTCAATGTCATCAGGACTGATGTCTATAGTAGAACCATATTGAACACCATCAACAAGAATCAATGGACCGTTTTGTGCTAATAGAGAACGAGTTCCACGCAATGTCATGTTAAGACCACCACCTGCTTGACCAGAAGATTGAGTGATGTCGAGGCCAGGAATTTTAGCTTGCATTGCTTGCATTGCATTTGCTGAAGCTACCTTTTCTAAATCAGAGGATTTGATAGATGATATTGATCCTGTCAAATCACGCTTTTTCATAACGCCATAACCTACAACAACCAATTCATCAAGAGTCTTGTCATCGCTTTGCATCACGATGTTGAATTTTGTTTGGTTGCCAACTTTTATGGACTGCTTTTTGTAACCAACATACGAGATTTTAAGAATGGCACCGTCACTGACATTGTTAAGTGTAAAGTCACCGTTAAGGTCTGTCACTGTACCACCATTATTTCCGCTGACTATGCTTACGCCAATTAGTGGTTCTCCGGTGTTGTCTTTAATTGTACCTTGAATGGTTCTTTGTGCAAAAGATACCAAACAAAGCATGCTCATAAGCAAAGCCAATGAGACTTTTCTTAATTCTAAATGCATAAAATTTGTTTTAGTTTGACATGTTATTATTTATACTAGATATAAGTGAATTGTTTTCCAAGTATTTTAGTCTGACCAAATTTAATAATTATTCTTCAACTTGTTTTAAAAGGCGTCTATTTTATTATTTATTTAAGAATGTTATACTAATTTTTTAGTTGGTTAACAAAAAAAGGCTGCATCATATTATGATGCAGCCTTTTACCTTATTTATATGTAAATTAATCTCTAAGCAATAATTGATGAGATTTTTCAAACTCTTGAGGATATCTTCCAATAAAGCACATATTGACTAGGCAATTTGCTAGTATTTCAATATCGTTAAGGTCGACACCTTTTTCTCGAGATACATCTTTTCCCAATGTCACTTCCCAAGGACCATTGAAATTAGAATCATCTGCACCCATATATTGTTCTTCACCCTTACCCTTTATAATCTTGTATCTTATACTTTTAGATGAAGATACAGGACGTATGGAAGTCATGATGTTGTAGGCTTCGCTTAGTTGATCACGATATTTGGCAGTACCAGGAAACATTTCGTTTATTACTGGCATTATTTCGTCAAACTCGTATGCTTGTATTAATTGGTGAAGTTTCATATTCTGTATATAATTAGAATTTAGCCATCTTTATGGCATCAATGGCGCATTCGTCACCCTTGTTTCCAAGTTTACCACCACTTCTGTCCTTAGCTTGCTGCAAATCATTTGTTGTCAACAAACCATAGATTACAGGTATTTCCTGTGTGGCATTGAGTCTTGCTATTCCATAAGTTACACCTTGACAGATGTAATCAAAGTGTGGAGTATCGCCTTTGATTACACTTCCGAGTATGATGACAGCATCATATCCTCCATGAAGAACCATTTGGCGTGCTCCGTAAACAAGTTCAAAACTTCCCGGAACTGTTTTTACATGAATATTCTCAGGCAGAGTTCCGTGCTTTTCCAACGTGCTTACAGCACCGTTAAGAATAGCCCCTGTTATTTCAGGATTCCATTCTGCAACAACAATGCCGAAACACATATTGCTTGCATCAGGTATTTTACTTAAATCGTAGTCTGAGAGGTTATGTAATGATGTTGCCATTATCTTGATGCTCTTTCTATGTATTTGTCTATTTCCTGACTCTGAACGAGTGGAGAGTTGACGTATTTAGTTTTGATGTCTTGGTATATCTTCAATGCATCTTGCTTCTTTCCCTGGCTTTCGAGAAGTATTGCAGCTTGAAGACGGAATGTTGGAGATAGGCTGTTGTTTACGCCATCTTGACCTTCACTATCAGCCATGTCTGCAGCTTTGTTCAAACTACTAATAGCCTTATCCAACTGATTTACGTGTGCATAAGCATTACCAAGTGCAGCAACAGCAGCAGGACTTACCATAGCGTCGTTTGATGGTGAATATTCATCAAGATATTTCACAGCATCATTCCATTTATTTAGATTTGCGTAGCTCAATCCAGCATAAAGATTAGCTAAATTTGCTGCGTCTGTTCCACCATAATTATTGATGATATTAAGAAGGCCAGTGAATGTTGCACCATCACCGTTAAGAGCTTTGTCGAATTGCTCTGCGTTGAAATATACCTGTCCCTTTGCTAATTCTGTAGCTGCTTTTTCCTCGCGAGGACCTCCAACATAAGCTTTGTAAATGAAAAATCCTGCGATAATTACGATAATTGCCAATACAGCAATGATGATAGCTTTCTTGTTTTTGTCGAAGAAAGTCTCTGAATTTGAGAGGGAATCATGATTGTATACCCCCTGTTGGTTTTTGTTTGCCATTATTATTTGTTTTTTTATTTATTTCTTTTTCAATATCTCGTCCAAATGGGACAAGTGGTATAACGTCGCAAAATTACGTAAATAATCTCACATATTGAAATTTATTTCCTTTTTTTTTCGTTTTTAAGTTATAAAACTGATAACTTTGCAAATGATATTATGATACTAAATAAACTTTCCATAATAAATTACAAGAATATCCGGGAGGCAACTGTATGTCTGTCGCCAAAATTGAATTGCTTTATTGGCAGTAATGGAGTGGGGAAGACAAATTTTCTAGATGCAGTCTACTATCTTTCTTTCTGTCGCAGTGCGTTCAATCCAATTGATTCTCAAGTTATTACTCACGATCAGGACTTCTTTGTTCTAGATGGTAGCTATGTTACTGATGCAGGTGATGTTGAGAATATTTATTGTGGAATGAAGCGTGGAACAAAAAAGCATTTTAAGCGTAATAAGAAAGAGTATCGTCGCTTGTCTGAACACATTGGTTTGGTTCCGCTTATTTTTGTTTCTCCATCTGATTCTATTCTTATTGAAGGCGGCAGTGAAGAGCGCAGAAGATTGATGGATATGGTGATTTCACAATATGATAATTCATATATCGAGGCATTGTCTTCATATAATAAGTCTTTACAACAGCGTAATGCTTTGCTGAAAATGGATGATGAACCTGATGTTTCTATTATGGAAATATGGGAAGAGCAAATGGCCGTTAATGGTGAAATACTTTATCATAAGCGTGATGAGTTTGTAAAGTTGCTTGTTCCTATTTTTCAGGAGATTTATAATAGAATATCTGGCAATCATGAAACAGTATCATTGAATTATATATCACATTGTCAACGTGGTGACTTACTTGAAGTTATTCGCCGTGATCGCTATAAAGACAGAGCTATTGGCTATTCTTTGCATGGTGTGCATCGTGATGATTTAGAAATGCTTATTGATGGTTATCAAATGAAACGTGAAGGTAGCCAGGGACAGCATAAAACATTTGCTTTGGCGCTTAAACTTGCACAATTTGATTTTCTGAAACGTACTTCTTCTAATACAACACCATTACTGTTGCTTGATGATATTTTTGATAAGTTGGATGCTAACAGGGTAGAGCAGATTGTCAATCTTGTTGCTGGCGATAACTTCGGTCAGATTTTCATCACCGATACAAATCGTGATCATCTTGACAAGATCTTAGCAAGTGGTGAGTTTGATTATAAATTATTTTCCGTCAATGATGGTGAAATAGAAATAAAGGATTAATGTTTAAACGCGATGTAAAAACTTTAGATGAAATCTTAAAGCGTCTTTTGCGCTCAGAGGGTTTCGAGACGCCGCTTCTACAGAAGCGTCTTGTAGATTCATGGGATTCCGTTGTTGGTAGTTCTATCGCAAAGTACACTGGCGAGAAGTTTATAAAAAACCAAACTCTTTTCGTGAAAATTATTAATCCTGCTTTGCGTCAAGATCTTAGTATGATGCGTTCTAAACTTGTAAAGCATCTTAATGATAAAGTTGGGGCAATGATTATCACAGATATAAAATTCTTCTAGTCAATCACTTCGTCCATTTTTATATCTGTCTCTTCAGTTGGCACAGCTTTTACTTTTTGAAAGTTAAAGCATATTCCGATTTTATATGCTTGTGGTATTTGTTTAAGAAATCTGTCATAATATCCTTTTCCACGTCCTAATCGGTTACCATTATCATCGAAACTCATACCAGGAACAACTGCTACATCTATATTCTTGTAGTCATTATATTTTTCACCTACGGGTTCCATGATATGGTAGGCAATGCCCACTTTAAGGTCGTTCTTATCTTTATATTCTCTAATTTCAAGTTCTTCTCCATTAATAACAACAGGCAGCAACACTTTTTTGCCTAACGCAACTAATGTATCTACAACCTGATGAGTATTAACCTCGTCGGGCATAGAATAATACATGAGGATAGTGTTAGCTTCTTTTATCTTGTCGTTTTCAAGGAGTTTATTAATAAGCATAAGCGACAGTTCACCTAGCATTTTACTAGTGAACTGTCGCTTGCGCTCTCGTATATTTTTTCTTAATTCTGCTTTAAGCATTTATCTTATTTTTCTTAGGCTTTGCAATGCCAACATGTTTGCTTGTCATAGCAACCTTTTTCCCTTTTGTAGGTTTGTTTACTGGCTTCTGAGGGAAGGCAACCTTGTCTTTAAATACTTTCATTGCCTTTAATATAACAGGGTCATCTTGGTTTATGTATTCGTTCCAAGCCTCTTCATCAAGCATATTATAGACAATTCTACTGTTAATGTAGCGTTCCAGTAGTTTATGGCTCTTTGAAATCATCAAATTGCGTCTTTGCAATCCATGTTGGTCTGCATATGTTGCAAATTTATCAACCGTATTCTGCTTTGTCAAATAATCGCTGAGTTCCATCATCTCCTTGAAGTTATTTAACTTAGGACGATTGTCATCAGTATATGTAAATGCAAATTGCAGAATCAGTCCGCTCATTGATGCCTGTTTGTAATATGATGTAATACCAGTTGTGTCTTCTGGCACAAATATATCAGGAGTAATACCACCACCACCATAGACAGTACGTCCGTTTGATGTATGATATGCAGGACCAGTATGCTTAATGCTATCTTGTGAGAAGAATTCTCCGTGTAGATATCTTGTCATTAGATCTTGCTGATATTCAGGGTCTTCACCATTTACGTATGGTTTCTGTATGCATCGTCCAGAAGGGGTATAATATCTGGCGATAGTCAATCTTATCATACTTCCATCAGGGAATCCAATCTGTTGCTGAACCAGGCCCTTACCAAATGAACGGCGACCAATAATCGTTGCACGGTCATTATCCTGCATTGCTCCGGCAAAGATCTCTGAAGCAGAGGCAGAACCTTCGTTAATCAAAACAACTAATGGTATATTCTGATATGTACCCTTACCATCCGAACGATAATCTTGTCTAGGACTCTTTCTTCCTTGTGTATAAACAATGAGTTTATTCTTTGGTAAGAATTCATTTGCTATCTGTACTGCACTGTTAAGGTAACCACCAGTGTTGTCGCGCAAATCTATAACAAGGTTGCTGAAGCCTTCTTGTGATAGTTTAGCCAATGCAATCAGCATCTCCGGATAGGTAGTTTCTCCAAAGTTCTTTATTCTGATGTAACCAGTCTCATCATTTATCATGTAAGTTGCAGAGATACTCTTTTGTGGAATTTCACCTCTTGTGACAGTGAAGTATTTAACAGCTTTCTGTCCAAATCTCTGTACTCCAATCTTAACTTTTGTATCTTTAGGACCTTTGAGTCTGTGCTGTGCTTCTTCGTTAGTAACTATTTTACCAACAAATCTCTTTCCATCAACACTTAC
Source organism: Prevotella sp. (assembly GCA_018054505.1). Taxonomy (GTDB): domain Bacteria; phylum Bacteroidota; class Bacteroidia; order Bacteroidales; family Bacteroidaceae; genus Prevotella. Next base: position 8,408 of record JAGPJJ010000016.1, on the reverse strand, counting down.
GATTTTGTCACCTGCCAATATTCCAGCACGTTCAGCTGGTCCGTTCTTGATAACATTTTGCACGTGTATCGTGTCTTGACGAATTGTAAATTCAATGCCAACACCTGAGAAGGAACCTTTCAAATCATCATTTGCTGCTTGCACATCTTTTGCACTAATGTACACAGAATGTGGATCCAGCTCTGATAAAATCTGGGGAATCGCCTTGTCTACAAGTGAGTCAATGTTAACCTTGTCAACATACTGGTCATCAATGATGTGCAGCAAATTGTTAAGTCTGTTACTTCCTGAATTGATGATATTCAGTCTGTTACCTGAAAAATGATTAGCATAAAATGTTCCGATAAAGATACCTGCCACAACGCATAGCGCCATGATTAGCGGTATCCATCGGCTATTTCTCTTCTGCTCCATATTGTTTAATATTGTTTCTCTGTTCTTATAGCAGTTGCCTACTATGTGATTATAACTCTCTCATTGCCGTAACGGCTATTATAGTTTATTCTTTTTCTCCTAAATAAATAACTTCTATTCCTGCTTTTTTCATTAGGTTGATACCATCTTCCAAACGATATTTCTCACCATACACCACACGCTTTATTCCTGATTGTATAATCAGTTTTGAGCATTCAATGCAAGGAGAGGCTGTAACGTAGAGAGTACTGCCGTCGCTGTTGTTATTGCTTCGAGCCAGTTTTGTGATGGCATTTGCTTCAGCGTGCAACACGTATGGTTGAGTAACGTTATTGGCATCTTCACACAAGTTTTCAAATCCGCTTGGTGTCCCATTATATCCGTCACTGATAATCATTTTGTCTTTTACGACCAATGCACCTACCTGTCTGCGTTTGCAATATGAGTTCTCTGCCCATATCCTTGCCATGCGAAGGTACCTGTAGTCTAACTTCTCTTGTTTTTCGTCAGCAGTCATATTGATTATTATTTATGTAGTTATTAAACTTTTATTTTATTCCGTTTCTTTCCAGCAATGCATCAATAGTAGGTTCCTGTCCTCTGAATCTCTTATAGAGTGTCATTGGATGTTCAGTTCCTCCCTTTGACAATATGTTGTTTCTAAAGCTTTTTGCTGTATCCTTGTCGAATATACCATTCTTTTTGAATACACTGAAAGCATCAGCATCCAACACCTCTGCCCATTTATAGCTATAGTATCCTGCTGCATATCCACCAGCCATGATATGGCTGAATTGTACAGTCATGCATGTGTTGGGCAGTTGTTCAGATAGCATAGCCTTTTCCCAAGCTTTCTTTTCAAACTCAATGATATCATCGTTGAACTCGTCTTTCTTTGTATAATATGCCATGTCAAGAAGTCCAAAGCTCACTTGTCTCATGCAACCATATGCTGCCATGAAATTTCTACTCTTAACGATTCTGTCTATGAGTTCATCTGGAATAGGTTCGCCTGTCTGATAATGGAATGCAAAGGTGCGTAAGAAATCCTTCTCAACAGAATAGTTTTCCATAAATTGTGATGGCAATTCTACGAAGTCCCACCATACGTTTGTTCCGCTTAAACTCTCAAAACGAGTGTTTGCGAACATACCATGTAGTGAGTGTCCGAATTCATGAAGGAATGTTTCAACTTCTCCAAGAGTTAAAAGTGCAGGCTTTTCATCAGTAGGTTTTGTCAGATTCATGACAAGACTTACGTGAGGTCTACTATTGTTTCCCTTGTGGTCAATCCATTGTCCCTTGAATTCTGTCATCCAAGCTCCACCTTGTTTGCCATTTCTTGGATGGAAATCTGCATAAAGAACAGCGAGGAAACTACCGTCTTCGTCAAACACCTCATAGGCTTTCACGTCTGGGTGATACACAGGTATGTCTTTATTTTCCTTGAATGTTATTCCGTATAGTTTTGTCGCAAGGCCGAACACACCTTTTATCACATTAGATATTTCAAAATACGGTCTTAGCATTTCTGCGTCAAGATTGTATTTTTCCATTTGTAGCTTGTGTGAGTAATAGCTGAAGTCCCAAGGTTCCAGTTTGAAGTCTTTTCCTTCAATTTTTTTGGCCATAGCTTCAATCTCCTTAACCTCGTCTTTTGCATAAGGTTTGTATGCATCAATAAGGTCGTTGAGTAATTTATAGACGTTGTCTACGCTGCTCGCCATTCTATGTTTCAATACATAGTCTGCGTATGTATCAAAGCCAAGTAGTTGAGCAACTTCTCTTCTTAGATTAATCAGCTTCTTGCATATCTCCAGATTGTTTTCACTGTTGTCGTGAGTACATTCTGTGTTTCTTGCCATATACATATCCTTACGTAGATTACGCATTGTAGAATATGTCATGAATGGGCTATAGCTAGGATAATCCAATGTGAATATCCAGCCCTCTTTCTCTTTTTCTTTTGCAGTTTGTGCAGCAGCTTCTTTTGCTGTGTCAGGCAGACCTTCTAGTTCATCTTCATTTGTTATATGAAGTTCATAAGCCTTAGTCTCTTTAAGCAAGTTTTGTGAAAATTGCAACGACATCATACTTGCCTCTTCGGTAAGCTTACGCAATTTATCCTTATCTGCATCGTTCAATAGAGCACCGCTTCTAACGAAACCATCGTAGCTCTTGTCTAGCAGCATTTGTTCTTCTGCTGTCAGTTCGCGATGATGCTCATGTACATATTTGATTCTTTCAAAGAGTTTCTTGTTAAGACTCACGTCGTTTGAATGCTTCGTGAGTATAGGACTTAGCTTTTGTGCAAGTTCGTCCATCTCGTCATTTGTATCAGCACTAAGCATGCATGAGAATACATTTGAAACTCTATCAAGCAAATCATAATAGTGATCACCTTTTTCTGTGTCAACTCTGGCTATTGTATTTTCAAATGTAGGTTCAGACTCGTCGTTGATTATCTTATCAACTTCTTCATCGTCACGCTTAATGCCCTCCATAAAAGCTTCTTCGTAATCAGAAGTTTTTATGCGTTCAAACGGAACAGTATAATGTGGTGTTCCGTAGTCTTCAAAAAATGGATTTATTCTCTTTGTATTATCTATATTATTCTCAATCATACTAACTATTGTTGTTATATATCTATGTTATATTGTTAATTCATGAGCCTGCATCATTGCAGTTTCAATTTTTTCAATATATATGTAGCCGCGTTTAAGTTCTACAATTCCCATTTCTTCCATCCTGTTCAATGCTTTTGAAACGTCCAGTCTGCTATCATTTATTTCTTTAGCAAGTTGTGTCATCTTGATGTTGATGATTTTTCTTCCTGCTGGTCTAAGACATCTGTCAGAGATAAATCTGATGATTCTGCTTTCAAGGTTCTCTGGATATTTGCGAAGCAATTGTCTTTCTTGCTTTTGTATCATTGTCGACAGCATATTCATAATGTTAATTCTGAATATCATGTATTTATCACTGAGTCTCATCACCTCGCTCTTGTCGATTCTCAATATTCTGCAAGTTGTTTTTGCTTTGAAAGTCTTCGTATAGTTTTGTATCAGTCCGAACAGTCTTTCCGGCTGTAATATTTCTGGTGATGAAATATCCTCAATAATCTGGTAGCAATGATCAGCTGCAATGGTAACTACTTCTGCAATGCCGTTGAGAAGAAACATTAGATGATTGCAGTTCTCGTTCTCGTCGATAATGGTTTCTTCTGGTTCATATTTATGGAAATCGAATTTCGTATGTGCCACAACATCTCCAAGGTCTGCCTTTCCAAGTCCTTGAAATAAAGGCAGAGTTAAAAGCTTGCTGTATAGTTGAAATTCGTTTTCCATATCTTTATTTCTCTATCTTTTTCTGTAATGCCGGAGAATACCACACTTTATTTTTTCCGTCTTTTCCTACATATATAAAATATGCCATCAATTCTGGATGCTTTTTCAATACAGCTTCCGACTTTTCTACTCCTAATACCATGAACGCTGTAGCATAGGCATCAGCTTCAGCACATCTGTTGGCTAAAACGGTTGATGATAGAAGGCTATGTTGAACTGGTCTGCCAGTCTTCGGATCTATCTCGTGTGCGTATTTCTTACCATTCTTGTAGTAGAAATTGCGATAGTTTCCACTTGTGGCCATTGCCTTGTCTGTGATGTTCAACACAGTTTGTAGTTGTTGATTTGTATTCAAACTGTCATCGGTAGGTTGGGTAACTCCAATCTTCCATGGCAATCTCTTTTCGCTCAGACCGCTTGTAACCACTTCTCCGCCAATCTCAACCATATAGTTCTTTATGTCATGGCGTCTCATAACGGTTGCTACAGCATCGCTGCCAAATCCTTTTGCAACGGCGCTGAAATCTAGCATCATGTTTTTTAGTTTCTTCGAAAGATATGTCTTGCCGTTCAACTTCTCCACATTGATGTTTTGCATTCCCACAAGTTTCTTCAAACTATCTACTTGTTGCTGATCAGGCATCTTCTGGTGTTTAAATCCAAATCCCCATGCATTTACTAATGGTGCAACAGTGATGTCAAAAGCACCATAAGTATCTTTGCTCACGTCTTGTGACAATGTCAGCACATTCATAAACATGTCGCTAGCTTCCACTTTCTTACCGTTGTTGAAAGCTGTTACTGTAGATTGCTTATTAAACATTGAAAATTCACCATCAACTTTGTTAAGTTCTGCTATGATTTCATTGTTCAAGTCTTTGTCATATTGATATGTAACGTGATACACCGTTCCGAAGATGAAACCTTCATCTTTCTGATAAGGCATATCTCTCTGTTGCTTTACGATAAGAACCGTACCGACTATAAGAGCCAGTAGAAATGCAACTTGTGCGTAAGTCTTCTTTTTTCCTTTCATTATAGTTCAAATGTTATGTTAAATTCTCCACCAAGTCTACTGTTACCACTTTTGCCGTATCCTGGCACATACCATGCTTCTCCAATGTCTCCGTGGGTATGAAACAATCTGCGCTTATATCTCACACTCCATCCCATTCTCACAGGTCCAAATATCTTTGCATCTATCGTGAAGACACCTTCGAGCCAGTGATAAGTGCAACTCACGTCTTTGGCATTGAAGTCTGTTTTGTCGCCCCATACAGGGTCAACAATTCCAGGGCTGCTTACATCATATTTAAACGATGTATAAGCATATCTGAAACCTCCATACACACGATATATATCATGCTTGTTTTTACTTAGATTCCAGTCCATACCAATTCTGCCGTAAGGAGCAGTCGACTTATAAGTCAATTTTGTCGTAATATCCTCTGCGTTAGCTTTTCCAATACCTAGTTCTATAATCGGGAACCATTTGTCTTTAAGGTTCACTCTCATTGCAGCCTGATACTGTCCATAGCTACTAAAAGCCAATTGTGCAGGTCCTACAAGATCTGAAGAAACGGCAATGCCTCTGAATAGTGGAATAGTATCAGGAGCTATTGTCACGAATTTCTTCTTTCCTTGTTGGGCGTTAGCCGTAAGGAAAGTAAGCATGACAACACTAATTACTGCTGCTATTCTTGAAATGTATGAGGAATGTACTCTTTGTAGCATCGTAAGTTACGTTTGGATTATTTATGACAATTGTGTCTATTCTGTTTTTGGTGTATTTCACACCCGTTATTACGTGGAAGATAGCAGGACTGCAGTCTACAGCTTCAAAATGGGGAGCATTCGTTTTGCTTACTTTTATGGTATCAAACTGTGTCCCATTCGAATTCTTTAATTCCATAAAGAATACGTCTTCGCTGCGTTGATAGCTCATTGGTAGTTCAAAGCTGTCTGTGTTCACGGATTTGTTGATAATCACAGAGTCATTACCATCGCCAAGGTTGGCCGATAATGTCAGCGAATCACTCAGCGTTTTAACGTTGCCTGCCAGTTTGTATTTCGCATATACACGGTTATTCAGCGGACAGTCAATACTAGAACATCCTGCCACGATGAATATCGTCATCAATATGTATAGGGACATTTTTAAATCCCATCCTCCGTTTTTCTTCATTCTATATTTCTTTCTCTACTTGATAGTCGTTCCTTGAAGGATTCTGTCTGCTTATCAGGTCACCTAGGAATCCAGCCAAGAAGAATTGGCTTCCTAAAAGCATTGTTGTCAGTGCTATATAGAAATATGGCGATGTTGTGATAAGTCTTTGTGGAATGCCGTTGTATAATGCATAAGCCTTGTCGGCACCGATGCATACAATGGCAATCAAACCAATCATGAACATGATAGAACCCAAGAATCCGAATACGTGCATAGGCTTCTTTCCAAAGTTGCTCAGGAACCAAAGTGTTATCAAGTCCAGATATCCGTTGAAGAATCGGTTAAGTCCGAACTTACTGCTTCCGTATTTTCTAGCCTGATGTTGAACCACTTTTTCTCCAATCTTGTCAAATCCTGCGTTCTTTGCCAAGTAAGGTATATATCTGTGCATTTCTCCATACACTTCAATATTTTTAACTACATCCTTGCGATATGCTTTCAGTCCACAGTTGAAGTCGTGCAGATTGTGAACACCGCTTATCTTTCTTGCTGTTGCATTGAAGAGTTTTGTAGGGAGAGTCTTTGTAATCGGGTCATATCTTTTTTGCTTATAGCCCGAAACAAGGTCGTAACCCTCTTCAGTAATCATTTTATATAGTCCTGGTATTTCGTCAGGTGAATCCTGCAAGTCTGCGTCCATCGTGATAATAACGTCACCTTGTGCTTTCTCAAATCCACAATATAGGGCAGGGCTCTTTCCATAGTTTCTGCGGAATTTCAATCCCTTTACGTTATTGTCTTTTTCAGCCAGTTTCTCAATCACATTCCATGATTTATCGGTACTTCCGTCATTCACGAATATTATTTCATAGCTATAGTTATTGGCTTTCATCACGCGCTGAATCCACGCGTGTAGTTCTGGCAGTGATTCTTCCTCGTTGTAAAGAGGTACTACAATAGTTATATTCATTTTGTTCTCTAACTTTTTTATTTCTTTGTTTTTAACTTCGTTAATGCGGCAATGAATATAGAGCATACCCAACCAATAACCATGTTGTACATCATAATCATGAATGATAGTTCAAGCGGTGTCATTGTATTGATAAGCGTCATTGCGTCATTAATTTCTTTTGTCTCAAGTCCGTTTTGCTTGTATGTTGCTTGCATAGTCATCATCATCGTACTTATTGTTCCCATGAACTTTCCATGGTCTAAAAATCTGAAGTAGATGAATTGTGCAACTCCGAATATCAGTGAACTATAGAAAAAAGTGTACATGCAGTACACAAGTCCTCTTTTGTAAGACATGTTACCTTCTAGGGCATAGTTCTTAAAACTGATCATTCTCCATGCAACGAAGAATGGTGTTGATAAAGCTAGTAATCCACCAATACTTGACTGTGGAGTAAAAATAGTAAATGCAAATGCAGAAATCCACAACAAGGCGAGCAATGCTCCATCCTGTCGCGCGAATGCCTTTGTCTGATTTATGGCACTAATATTAATCATTAACTGAATTTATGTTTATAAACAGTGCAAAGATAATTATTTTATATCATATAAATTCATAACAAGATTACTTTTTGTCTTATTTTTACTTTTTAAACGTAAAACTTTCGATATCTGTCGGGTAACTTTAAACTTTAAAGCTATTTGCTTTCTACCAAAAAGTTGTATCTTTGCACCAAAGTAATGTCATTTATGATTTATCCTGATAATTTTGAAGATAAAATCGGATTTACCGATATTCGTAATATGTTGCGTGAACGCTGTATGTCCACGCTTGGCAAGTCACAGGTTGACGCCATGGAATTTTCATCAGACTATTTGTTGGTCAATGAACTTCACGACCAGACTCGTGAATTGGCTGCGCTTCTTGAGGAAAATCCCGATTTTCCATTGGGCAATATCTATGATATGCGCGAGAGTTTGAAGCGTGCAAAAATAGCCAATACACATCTTGAAGAAGAGGAATTCTTTAATCTTCGCCGAAGTCTTGACACGATAAATAAGATTGTCACTATTTTGCATCCTGATGATATCGAAAATGCAGTTGGTAAAGCTCTTTTTCTTTTATCAGATGGTATCGCTACGTTCCCTAATCTTATTCAGCGTATTGATCAGGTGATTGATAAGTTTGGACACATGCGTGACAATGCTTCGCCTGAATTGCTCAAACTTCGCCGTGAACTTGCTAAGGCTGAGGGCTCTGTGTCTCGCACGCTTTATGGTATCTTGCGTTCTGCTCAGGCTGATGGCGTTGTTGATAAGGATGTTACTCCAACGATGCGTGATGGCAGACTTGTGATACCTGTTGCTCCGGGATTGAAACGACGCATCAATGGTATTGTTCATGATGAAAGTGCTACTGGTAGAACCGTATTCGTAGAACCAGCTGAGGTTGTTGAGGCTAATAATAAAATCCGAGAATTGGAGGCTGAAGAGCGTCAAGAGGTAATAAGAATCCTCATCTCTATCAC